>CABVAP010000040.1 GCA_902496345.1 uncultured Eubacteriales bacterium | reverse complement strand
ATAAAATTTTTCAACTTCACCTTTGTCACAGACAGAATCACATACTAAAACTTCAACACCATATTCTTTAAGTCCGTCAATGATGTCAATAACTTTTGTATTTCGTATGTCAGGACAATCCTCTTTAAATGTAATTCCCAAAATAGCAACTTTAGCCCCTTTAACTTTTTTGTCAGCTAAAATCAATTTTTTAATCGTAGCAGAAACAACAAAATCAGCCATAGAGTCATTTATTTTTCTACCAGCCATAATAATTTGAGAATGATAGCCAAGTTCTTCAGCTTTGTATATAAAATAGTAAGGGTCAACGCCGATACAATGTCCACCAACAAGTCCAGGTCTAAAGTCCAAAGAGTTCCATTTAGTTTTCATAGCATCAATAACATCATTTGTATTGATTTCCATACTATCAAAAACCATAGCAAGCTCATTCATAAATGCAATGTTAATGTCCCTTTGAGAGTTTTCAACAACCTTTGCAGCCTCGGCAACTTTGATATTTTTTGCCTTGTAAACTCCAGCATCAACAACAAGTTCATAAATTTTAGCGATATAATCAAGGGTTTCCTTATCACAACCAGAAACAATTTTTTTGATAGTTCGAACGGTGTGAACTTTGTCAGAAGGATTTATTCTTTCTGGAGAATAACCAACTTTAAAATCGACCCCAACTTCAAAACCAGATTGATTTTCAAGTATAGGCACACATATTTCTTCAGTTGTTCCGGGATAAACAGTTGACTCATAAACAACAACAGCACCCTTTTTAAGATGCCTACCAACTATTTCAGATGCCCCAATAACAGGTGAAAGGTCTGGCGTTTTGTCGATATTAATTGGTGTAGGAACAGCAACAATAAAGAAATCAACATCATCAAGTTCCCTTTCGTCATTGGTAAAATTAACGCTACATTCAAGAAGTGCATCTCCCCCAACCTCATTAGTAACATCAATCCCCTTTTTGTACTTTGATATTTTATCAGAATTAATATCAAAACCAATTACATTAACCTTTTTAGAAAATTCAACAGCTAAGGGCATACCGACATAGCCAAGTCCAATAACTGCAATACTACTTTTCTTTGAAATAATATCGTCATACATAATCTGGACACCTCTTTTTATTTTATTTAATAAAATTTTCTTTCATTTGCTTGAGAGTTTCAACCATATTTCCACCAAGTTTCCAAAGGTATATATTACTATAACCACACTCTTTTGCTGTTTTAATCCATAAATCAAAAGTTACGTTGTCAGCATACCAAACGGTGTGGTCTTTTCCGTCAGAGTCTGTATAGTAGAAGTATAAACAGCCACTTTTTTCATCTCTAGCAGGTATACAACTGTAAACGTTTATAAGGTCAAGTGCTTCAACTTCGGTAATTCCTGTAACCTCTCCACCTGTTTCCCAGTCAAAACCACCTGTTGCAAAAGCAAACCACTTTTTCCCAGATACATTATTCATTTTTTCAGCCAAAGCTTTGATAAAATCGACATCAGCTTTAGGACCAGCCTCTGTAGATAAACCATATAAATTGTAAGCCATCATAATATATTCAGGACCGTCTGGCAGCGTATATCTGTCAACAGGTGCTTTAGGTTCAAGGATAACCCTCATATCAAGTTTTTTAACAACACATTCATTGTGTAGTTCCTGACAGAACACCGTAAAATAAGGCCAAACATCGTCATCAAGTTTTTCATAATCAATTTCAATTCCAAAATATCCGTTGTTTTGGGCATAAGAAACCAAATCATTTATATGTCTGGCTCTTTCTTGAGGGCTACTCAATAATTTTCTAATTATGTTAGAATCTTTCTGAACTGTAGTTCCGTCTGGCTCCATAACGTCATTTACAACACAAGTATAAAGATTTACATTATTTTTGCTTGTAATATCAGAAATAGAGCTATATTTTTCCGATATTTTTTCAGGAACGTATAAAGAGCCGTCAGCATTAAAGTATAAGGCAAATGCAGAAATCGAAGACAATTTATCAGTTATCTTAGAAATTTCCTTTATTCCCTCGTCAATGTCCCAATACGCAGTCCAGGCAGAAAGTTCACCACTTACTGTAGTTTGGGCAGAAATGCTACTATCATCAGTTTCAGCATTTGTACAAGCAGTCAAATTTAAAACCATAAAAATCAAAAATAAAATAGTAAATTTTCTTCTAAATTTCATACAATCACCTTCTTATAAATATTTTAAATATTCTTGTGTATTGATTAAAGATTTTCGACAAACCAGTCGATGATAATTCCGAATTTATCTCTAACTTGTTTTTTAGCTTTTTCTGTCGGCGTAAGTCTGTTGTCAAAAAATACATTTTCAATATCGTTATAATCAGCTATAAATAAGTCAGTATACACAGCGTCATAAACGTTATCACGTTTATTAAACTCGCTTCTTTCAGCACCAAGTGCGATAAATCCTTGATTTATGCCCCCACCAAGCTTTATGTTATCATCAACAACAACATCATCAACGGTAAGGCTCATAGTGTCACCTTTAACTTTAATAAGTATTTTTCGGTTACCAATATCATTAACACTAAAATCTGGTATATATTCTGGTGAACCCTCAGAAACGGTAACAGCATTTTTTTGAGCCTCTTGTTTTTGTTTAAGTTTTTCGGTAGATTTTTTTTCATCAGAAGTATATAGAGTATCTTCGACCTCAAGTTTCTGCTCTTCATATTGAGCAGATTTTCTCATCTGGTCATCAGATATAGGTGTCGGTTTATCAACAACTTCACGCAAATCAAATTTTTTAATTTCTCGTATATTTCCGTTTTCACATCTTTCAATGTATGCAATGTTGTCTTTAAGTCTAAGAGAAACATATTTTTTCTTATCGTCCGACATTCTCATATATATTTTTTGACTACCAATAACGTTACCACCAAGAGTTGTCGACAATTGAAAGTCAGAATATTCCCCACTTTCAGAAAGTTTAATAGTTCCCTCTTCGTCCGGTGGAGATGTCAAAACAATATCGTTTTGGGCAAACTCAGCAACGCCGTTTAAAGTTTCCCACCTGTCGGCTCTTTCTCTTTCGCCTGTAACAAAACTCATATCATTTTTAGTATCTTGCTTAATTCTCATAAGCAAGTGGTTAGTTTGCCAGTAAGGTAAAACTTGCATACGTGTAAGGTTATACATATCATCATTTTTTGTACTGAGGCTCTGACCCTCTCTTGTGTACATAAATTTGAATAGCTTTTTAGCCTCTCTAAAGTTTACATTTCGTACAAGTTCGTTAGAGTCATTATCAAGGCCGTTTGCGTGCATAATCATATAAGCTTGAGGAACAAGACCAATGTTTTCGTTATACAACTTTTCAAGTTGATTATAGTCCCAAACAAGTCTTTCTTCCATTTGCTCCCTTGTTTCGATACTTATTCGATTTTCATCACGAATAAAATCCATAAGATAATGGTTGTAATCGTCCTCCATATAGTCAGCAATTTCATTAAACTGGTCTTGATTTATTTCACCGACATAGTTTTCATATCTATCAAAAACATTGATATATTGAAATCTATAGCCATTTGTACCAAGTTCCCAAAAAGAATTTTTAACCATTTCTTTAAGGTCATCTGGCTGTAAAAATTTTGAATCTTTTTTAACAAATTTTTCAGCGTAAGTCATCATACTAGCCTTATAGTTGACTTTTTCGAGTATACGTTGGGCGAAAAGGCTAGAGTCACGCCTACCATCTTCAAAAACGAGGTAAATTGCTCTTTCCGGCAATTTTTTACCTTTGGTGTAATAATCAATGATGTCCTGTTGACTTATAGTCACATAACCAGAATTTTTAAGTGCCATAAGGTGTTTTTCCAGCATATCGTCATCGATAAGTGTTGCTTTACGTGACCTATCAACACCGAAATAAGATAATGTTATAAATCCATTGTCATATTTATATTCGCTTTCAGGAACAGAAACATATTCGTCCCAATCAAAAACAGCAAGCATAATTACAACAAGCAAAGAAATAAGTATACCAAACTGAAACACAGTCCTAACAGCTTTTCGTGAATTTTTTCTTTTAAACTGTTTTGGTATATCATAGCCAAGGGCAGATTTTCCATCTTCATCAATATCCGGTTTAGCATTAAAGTCAACATCTTTATCGTCAACCTCTCTTGCCTCCCCTTCTTCGTATACTTTTTCTTTTTCGATTTCTGTATTAGTTTCAGATTCTGTGTTATTTTCAGAACTATCCGTTTCGATAATATCGTTTTTGTCTGTTTCAAAATTACTTACTTCTGTTTCATTCGCTTCAGAATTATTTGTTTCCACTAAGCCTAACTCTTTTTCATTATTTCCCAAATCATCAGAATTAGTACCAAAGACTTGTTTTTGCATATTTTCCAAATCATCAGAGCTAACGACATAGTCAGTATAATCAACATAATTCGAATTATCAAATCCGTCTTTGTTATCTGAATTAACCACGTATCCTGTATAATTATTTTTTTCATCGGGAGAATTTTTTAATTCGTCATTATTGTTGTCGTTCACTTTTAAGACCTCCCTTACGTCTTAACTTTCTTTCTTCTTTCTTCTTCTGCGCCTCGATGTCCTGAGGTGTCATTCGAGTACCCCAAGTTGATTTCCAGAAAGTAAACCAAGCGATAGGCATTTGCCAGAGCAAAACTCCCTCATAGAAAAGACAGAACAACATTCCATAAAACCAAAGACTACTTCGTTTGTAGAATAAGTCTGCAAAACTCATAAGGAAAGCCATAAGCAAAAGACCTATCAAGAAAGTTGTCGGAAAAATGCTATTTACGATAGGTACATAAATAAAGTTATAAATAACGACAATAGGTGCAGCGATTGGAACAAGCAAGCCCATATAAAAGAATAGTGACATAAAAGGCTCTTTTTTCCATATATATTTTCCGGCTATAAGTGACTCTCTAAGCCACGACCTTTTCCAACGCATTTGTTGTTTTAGGAAAGTATCATATTTAGTCGGAACAATAGTTGAACAAATCGCCGAATCTTGATAACTTGTTCTGTGAGTTTTAAGTATAAAATTGGTCAAACTTCTGTCATCACCAAATGTCGCAGGGTGACCCAAAAATTGTTGATTAAGCCAAGCGTCAAGATTTTGAAGTACAAGGTCTTTTCGATAGCAAGAAATAGGACCAGACAGACAAGTTGCACAATCAAAATAAGCCTCTGCTGCTTTCATAACACGAAAGGCAACATAGTATCTAACAGCTTGCATTTTCGTAAGAGCATTAGTATATTTGTTTTCAACATCAGTTCGACCGGTAACCCCACCCATTTTAGGGTCTTGAAAAGGTTGAACAAGGTTTCTTATAGCAACAGGTTCAAGGAAGCTATCGGAGTCAACAAAAACAACAAGTTCGTGTTTCGCCATCTTAGCACCAACAGCGAGGGCATCTCTTTTACCTTTATTTTGAGGTTGTTTATACCACTTTACCCTTTCGATTGTCTTAAATCTTTCGCCCTCTTTGTGTATCCTTGCGACAGTTTCTTTTATTTTTTCAAGAGAATTATCGTTTGAGCAGTCATCTATTACAATAACCTCAAGTTTATCTATAGGGTAATCCTGATTTATACAGCTTATAATTGTTCTTGAAATCCATTCTTCTTCATTAAAGCAAGGAATAATTACCGTAACCCCTGGGGTAAAATCTGGGTTTATCGGAACAGGTCTATAGAAAGCACCAAAGAAATATCTTGACAACAAGAAACTTGCTGCAATGATACTATAGAGGTATAAAAGCTTGTTATACTTAAAGTAAATAATACTTTCGGCCCTCATAAGCATAACGAGGAGAACAACAATAAATAAAAATACGCTTGCAACGGTTAAAGAATAAAATCCTCTTCTTTTTCTTATGTATTTGTAAAGGTTTTCATTGAATTTAACTCCAACGACCTTAACATTTCCATCATCATCTGTTTCAACAACTCTGACAATTTCTGCTTTAATTTTTATTTTAGATTCAAACCCCTCTGGCATAGTTCCGGGTTTAATGGTAAATTTAACTTTAATGGTGTCGCCAACGTCTACTCTAAGACCTTTGCCGTCAATTTCCATAAGCATACCGGTAGCAGAAATATCTTTTGATTTTGCAACAAAAACTGCTTTTGTTTTGTTATCTTTAATTTTAACATCATATCTAGCAATATATCGTAGGTTATAGTCACCCATATTTTTGATATATTTGCCATCATCTTCAAGTTCAGAACGTCTGTCTAGTTTAGTTCTTATGTTTTCGTCATCTTTAACATAAGATAAAAGACGTCTATCTTCTTTTGTAACCATTAAAATATCTTTAGGAGCTTCTTTTTTCTTAAATTTAAAAATAGCCATTTTTTACCCCCTCCCAACGACAATAAAAAATTTTAAAAGATAAAACTTTTATGCTTTGCCAAACTTAATATAAAAGCTTTGCAATGCAAAGTTTTTTTAAGGCTGTCGAAAAGTCAACAGCCTTAAAAAATCAACTTTATTAACATTGTTGTTTTTATTTTTTAATTTTTAAGTTTTAATTATTGCTAATTATTTTATATATTCAGAAATCTTTCCAAAGGTGAAGCCTTTTGCTCTAAGTTTGTCAATCAAGTCACCAAGAATTTCGTGACCTTTCGCATCATCGAGCAAGTGCATAATTATAACCGTACCACTCTTTGTACGTGTCAAAATATCGTTTTTGATACTTTCAGCACTAAGACCCTCTTCCCAGTCGTGAGAACTTGCGTCAGCCGACATTATAGCGTGATAACCCATAGCCTTAACCGTTCTAAGGCTTTCAACGTCTTCATAAAGTCTAGGTGGACGCATAAAGAGTTCAGGACACCTTTGAATTGCCTCTGTAATAACCTTGTGTGCTTTGTATAAGTCATTTTCAAGGTCTTCCTTAGACATTTCAATAATGTCTGTGTGTGAATAGGTGTGACTTGCAACGTCGTGACCAGCGTCAGATATAGCTTTTGCCAAGTTCATATTATTTTCAACACCGGCAGCACGTAAGAAGAAACTAGCTTTTACGCCTTTTTGTTCAAGTGTATCTAATATACTTGTAATAACTTTATCACCACCCCAGTCGTCAAAGGTAATAAACACTTTGTTTTCGTTATTTGGGATTTGTGTAACAAATTTAGGAGGTGTATCTGGGAAATGATAATTTATTTTTATTTTATCGTGATTTTCGATTTCCTCAAAACTTTTCACCTGATATTGACCATTATATAAATCATCGATAGTTGTAAAATCATATCCAATATCTCTAACAAAATCAACAATCCTAGGGATTGACTGAATAACAGCAGGGTTTGTATCTGCATTTAATAAAATTATTTCACCACGTGTTATTTTCTTTTGAATATACTCCATAATTTGGTCAGCACTTATCATTCTTTTATCAAGAGGGTTTTTGCTGTATGTCACAACCTTTTTGTCAAGCACAGAGCTAGCTTTTAAGAGCATATCACCATACTTACCGAAAGCCGGTCTTATATATTTAAAATCTATTCCAAGTTCCTTAAAAGAATTTATTCCCCCAGAAATATCTTTGTAAGCTGTGGAATAACTTGCATCTTCTGCACCTGCCTTAGATGTTGTGTTAAGTCCAATTTCGTGACCTTTAGCTTTGATTGTTTTAATAATTTCAGCATTTTTAGAAATTTCAGAATTTGGAACAAAGAAAGTAGCTTTAATTTTTGCTTTATCAAGTTCATCTAAAATTCCGTTTATCAATGAGCCGTCACCAATTCCATCAAATGTAAGTGCAACTTTTTTAGCTGTTGTATGGGCATAAGAGAATACCTCTTTGTCATAATCAACGTTAGGCTCTTCAACTTCAACTTCAACATCAGCATTATTAGCTGGCTTTCCATTTGACTGTGCTTGTTTTTCAGCTTTCTTTTCATCTTTTTCAATTTTAGAAATAGATGCAACATATCTAGGACTGTTATAAAGGGTATTGAATGAAACCAATTTAAACCCTTTTTTGTCAAGTCCAGAGGAGATAAGAGGTATCGCGTTAATAACCTCCCTATTTGTATCTGCATTTAAAATAATAATATCGCCTTTTTTAATCTTGCTAACAACAAGAGAAGAAATCTCATTTGCCGAAATCATATTTTTATCAAGAGGATTGTTGCTGTATGTCATAACAATCTGTTTTGTATGTTTTACAACTTGAGAAATAAACTTGTTTGTTTTGCCATTTTTAGGGCGTATATATTTGGGAACAAAGCCAAGTTTTTCAAGAAATACTTGATTAGCTTCGGTAACTTCTGAATAAGTTTCATCAAAGCCAAATGTATCAATGTTTCTTCCAGACATAAGGTTACTTCCAACCTCGTGACCTTTTGATATGATTTTTTTGATAATGTCGGTCTTAGCTTCAACCTCTTCGCCAGAAACAAAAAACAGAGCCTTAACATTAGCTTTGTCAAGTTCAGCAAGTATATCTGTTATAAATTTTTCATCACCAACACCGTCAAATGTGAGGGTTGCAAGGTTATCAGCAACGTTAATTCGTCTAAGAACGTCTTTAGAACTAGATGTATCCTCATCAACTGAATTTGCGTTTACGTTTGGATTGTGTAGTTTTTCAAGTTCTTTAATAGAAATATAGTTAAGTCCGGCGTCTTTAGAGCTTTCCGTCAAAAGCTTCAACATATTCGAAAGATTTTCCGTTTTAGAAGTATCGACATCGATAACAGAGCCTCTTTTTAAATACTTAACAAATCTTTCTGCCTTGTCTTTGTCTTTAATTGTGTTAGCGTCAATTCTAACGGTATAAGGGACACCAGCTATAAGGCTACTAGCGTTTGCCGAATATAAAACGTTTTCGCTGTAAATTCCGTTAATTCTGAAATATATAGGCAAATAACCAGAAGATTTTTCTATAAGCTCACTTGTTGTAGAAAATTCTTTAATCATATCGTCTATAGAAAGCTTATCAAAATCTTTAGCACCTGTTAAGGTAGCATTACCAACAAAATGACCCCTTTCGGTAATTATTTTAGGTAAGTCAGGTTCTTCATAGATACGGGAACCTTGAACGAAAAAAGTCCCCTTATATCCTTTTTCGTCAAGAATATCCATAATCTCATTTGCAACTTCAATGCTAGGAACATTATCAAATGTAAGAGCTGCAACTTTTTTAGACGTTTTAACGTTAGATATAACGTAAGCCTTACCGTCTTGTTTTCCAAAATTAACACCACTGCTGTCGTCTGTGTTTTCTCTTAAAGGTGTACTATAGGCAAATTCCTCATAAGCATATCTTTCCCTAATGCTAAAGTAGATACTTACGGCAATAATCAAAAACACGATAACAATAGTACCAATAATATAAATTTTTTTCATAGTCTATCTACCCCAATCCAAAAATAAATAAACCAAATTCAAATGGCTAAAAAAATCAATCTCTCTTATTCTATTCACCAAATACTTTTTTTATTTCATCGTATGCTTTATGAGTTCCAATGTCATAGCATTCCCCATCAGTGATAGGATATGCAAATAAATCTTTAACTTTAAAGAGCCATTGAATAAAATATCCTGGTGCATCTGGTTTATTACCCTGTTCAATGTATTTTTCAAATAAAGGTAAAGTTTCTTTTTTGTAGATGTAAGTAGCGTAAACAACTTTGTTAGATTTAGGATTTTCCTGTTTTTCTTCAAAGTCAATAACTTTGTCATTATCATCAGTAACAGCAACGCCAAAGTGTTTAAGCATTTCTCTATCTTCAAATTCCTTTACACAAACACAATCACTACCAACTTTTTTGAAATAGTCATAGTAGTCAGTAAGCTTGTATGTAAAGAAATTATCTCCGGCAATAACCATAAGGTCATCATCGATATTTTTTTCTTTTATAGTGTATAAAATATCACCGATTGCACCACGTCTAGTTTCTTCAGTAGTAGTTCCGTCATCAATAACAGAAATTTTCTTTTTATTGTTTTTTTCACTAGCCCATTTGTCAAAGTCATCAGCAAATTTGTGGTTAGAAACAACATAGATTTCGTCAATGTCATCGATAGTGTTAATTTCGTCTGTAATATAGTCAATAATAGGTTTACCACCAACAGGAAGTAAAGCTTTAGGAGTATTTAAAGTCAATGGATATAATCTTGTAGCATAGCCTGCAACTAAAATAATAGCTTTCATAATAAAACACCTTAATCAGATTTTTCTGATTTGCAAAATTAACGATTAAAGATAATAATTTTGCATTTTCCTTTCTTTGAATAATTTTTTTATAATCGAGTAAAATATAATTAAGATTACTTGATTATTTATAAACATAGCTATTTTCATTATACAAAAAAACAAACTATTTTGCAATTAAAAAATCCGATTTTAATACAAGTGACACATAAACATAAAAATCTAAAAGCCATAAAAACAGCTAAAACATCAACATTTCAATACTATACATAAAAATCAATTTTTTTACAAAGTTTTAAATTTTCATATAATAGTTATAACAAAAAAATTATATCTATTTAACGTCCTATAAATAATTTTAAAAATTTATAATAAACTATTGAATAATAACACATAATATATTATAATCTATATCAGATAGAAAAATTAATTGATTAACCACCTGAGGTGTTCGTTTACCTTTTATTTTGAACCTACATTTCTTATACGGGATTCTTTATATCAGGTTTCAATGTCAGGCCTCAAGCTAATTCCCTTTGGGCAGAGGAAGACAGCGAATTTGAAGCGGAAACCCACTTGACACTCACTAGGTGTCAAAATCAGGGACCGGCATCTTGGGGTTATTTTTAAATCGATGTTTGTTTTTATATAACAACATTTAAGGCTACTAGAAAAGTAGCCTTTTTTATTGCAAAAATTAAAGATAGCATAAAAAAACTATATTCAAAATTTTGTTTACTTCTTTCACAATGCACTTTTTTATAACTTATAATTTTCTACCCAATCTAAACAAACTACAAAAAAATCTCTGCCACATTATTGGCAGAGATTTTTTATCAACATATAAAATTCTCAAATTTTACTGACATCAAAATTTTTAAAAAGCTATAAGACAATTAACTGCGTTTATCAAATTTATAAGAAGAATTTAAAACTTTATTAAGTATTTGAACAGCGTCATTAATCTCTATAACTTCACTATCGTCAACGTCACCCTGTTCAATGTTCCAGCCTTTTCCAACCTCCATATTAGGATTAAGAACGTATTGAAGTACAGCAGCTGCGTCATTTGCAGTAATTCTGCCATTCTGGTCAACATCGCCTGTTTTTTCTGTAGGTGTAGGAGTAGGTTCAGATGAGTTATCACCAGCAAAAACAATATTATCAAAATAAAGTTCTCCACCGGCAGTCTTCATAAATTTAAGCTGTTTAAATATAGTATCCCTACCCTCTGTTGCTGAAACTTTTCCGTCATAAACAGGGGTAGATAAGTTGCTAGGGTCATACTGACCGTCAGAGCCGTGTTTTGATACAGTAACGTTAATGTCATCAGAGCCGTTAGTTCCTGTAATTGTATAGTGATACCAAGAGTTAGCATCAACGTCATACATTGGATTCATAGTGTCATTGGCAGCTTTTGCAGAAATATCAGCAACTTGAGTTGTTGAATAAACTTTTTTAGCAAGGTCTGTTATATGTAAGAACGCACCGTCTGTACCCATTTCTGTAGCTTTACCTGTTGTTTCATCATAAGGGTGAACAGCATTATCCATATAAATTCTAAATGACCTACCAGCGTCAGCTGTGTTTGTTGTGAGCATATCAAAATCAAGTTGATATTTTCCTGACTGTAATTCTTCAGGAATAGAAATTTGTGTAGCTTTATCAATAAGAGCTAATTTAGGTGTTTCGTTTCCAGCAATATTTTCAATATCTTCATAGCATTTAGTTGCGTCACCGTCAGAAGATATTATCCATTTACCATTGCTTGTAGTATCTTTCATAAGGAAAGATTCAGAATATTTAAACCCATTTGCAGTTTCGTGTTTTACGTAAGAAGGAACATAAACATCATCGCCAGCAGAAGGGTCTTCAACGTCAGAACCTTCGACAATGCTAAGACCACTAAATTTTGATTCAGCTAAATAAGGTATAGGTGTAAGTGTATCAGCAGAGTCTGTTGCATAACCTATATAAACAGTATCAGCAAGGTTTTTAAACGTCATTTTATAAGGTTTTCTAGTTGTGTTGTCTGTCCAGTCTTCGCCGTCATCAGATACATATAAGTAAACATCATCACCATATCTAACAATTCTCATATATGGCTCACTTGGGTAGTCAACGCTTTCGCTTTGCTCAACATCAACACCATTTTTATTTTTAAAGTATCTTGCGTAAGATTTTGCGTCTTTTGTATCTCTTGATATAATACGTTCGTTTTGACCTAACTTAAGCCAACCGTCTGTAATCATAGTCATTCTTGAACCGGCGTCAAGAGTTTCCCTAAACATAAGACCATTTATTTGTTGATTTTCAAATTTAGGAACAGATTCAATTTTTACTTTTATATCAAAGTTACCAGTTACCGGTTTATATAAATATGTACAAGAGTCACCAGTGTTTGACGCTGTAAAAATAGACTCGGTTCCTGTTTCAGTAGTGCTTTTAGTAGCAGTTGTACTCATAACACCAGCTGAACCTGAACCATATAAAGTATACACACCATTTTCATCAACAGAAACCCCACTTTTACCAGCGAACTGAAGTGCTTGGTTACCTTTGATTTCAGTTACTTTAAATTCTCCGGTATCTCCCCCTGTTTTCTTAACATATACAATAGCCTCTGTACTTTGCGTTTTTTCACCTTTAGAGTTGTAAGCTCTACTTGTAAGATAGTGTGTACCAGCGTCAAGAGTAATGTTGTCGTTTATTTCTGCCACATTTCCATAATCTTTAAGAAGTGTATTTCCGTCATAAAGTTCGAATTTTTCAATAGTAGTACCAGAAACAGGAGTTGCAACAGCGTGATAGTTCACAGTTTCACCCTCTGAAACTGTTTCCCATTTACCTCTTGCAACACTATAGCCGTTTACAGTGTTAGTTATACCAGCAGTAACAGGCGAAATGACTGTAATATTCGCATTTGTTGGAGCTTCCTGTTTAGCTGTCCAGTCGTTTACATAAGCTTCAATTAAAGTATAACCTTTAAATTCACCGTCAGTTATAATTTCATTTTCTTTATAAGCAGAAAGACCTTTTTCAGCAATCCAGTCACTAGGTATTGTAAATACTCTTTGTTCAGTAGGTTCTTTGTTTAAATCAATTTCGCCACCTACTTCGTGAACTTTGTTTATAACTCTACCTGTAAGGTTTTTAACGTCATTTATAATTCTTGCGTCAATCGCATCTCTTTTTGGTAAAGTTGCCCCAACATTATCAAGAGTATTTTGACGAGCGTTTTCAGCAGTTTCAGGAGTAAGCTGATATTCGCCAAGGCTGTTAGGTGATGCTAAAAGATTTGCATAAGTTGGATTTTTAAGACCCTTTGTATTATCGCTTGTTGTAGCTGAATCACCATATACGTAGTTGCCTGTGATGTAGTAATTACCTTTTACAGTATCAGCATATTTGTTTGTAAACTCAAATATTTTACTTCTAATACTACTTTTAGTTGACGCACCATAATTGTAGTAATTGTTGTAATAGTTTACATTTGTAGGGTTTTGGGATTTATTGTGCATTGAATAAGGCTCTCCACCATAAGCAGAGTTAGTTTGACCCCAGTCATATATAACATTGTTTACAACTTCTGTACCGTTCATTTCTCTGTCAAGACGAGGGCTGCGGCTGTCGTGATGAGCTAAAAGATTGTGGTGATAACTAGCTGTGTCAGCACCCATAATAGCACCGTAACCGTGAGCACCTTTGAAGTGACTACTCATTCTAAGGCTTTCTGCTGAAATAGTATTTGAAACTGTGTAATAAGAACCGTGAGGTTTGCCAGCTTCAACGTTTACAGATTCATAAGAACCAGCGTATAAAGTAAGAAGTTCATCAACTCCCCAAGAAATGCTACAATGGTCATAAATTATTCTTGTACCAAATTGACCACCAAGACCGTCAGGCTCTCCACCATTTAAATCAGTTGGTCTAACTTTAAGATAACGAACAATAACATCTTTTGCACCGTTTACAAGCTGAACATCGTTACCTGTAACAGTTATACCCTCACCAGGAGCAGTCTGTGCAAGAATAGTAGTGTTACTAGGGATTCTAAGGGTTTCATCAACTTTGATAACACCATCTGTGTCGAATACAACGATTCTACCCTCTTTAGAGAGTGCATCGACTAAAGAACCCTCCCCACTGTTATTTGTGTTTGTAACGTGATAAACTTCAATTTCATCGCTACCTCTTGCCCCTTTAGCATATTTTCCACCACCGTCTGCTTCTGGGAAAGCAAGGACCTGTTCGCTAGAGGTTTCGTCTGCAAGTACAACATTTGGCATAAGTGTTGAAACCATAACAACCGAAACCATTGTTGCGATAATTCTCTTAAACCTTTTCATTGTATCACTCCTTAAAATATAGTAAAAGTTGTACTATAATCAGAATATATATGCGTACAAACATAGCAATATGACATATTTTTATAGCTTTTTGTCTGTACAAATCAATATTTTAACTAAATACAACTTAAATTTTAATATAGCCATTATACCATATAACTTATACCATTACAATTATTTATACTAATATTTTTAAATTATGTCAATATGCACAAAAAAACCTATTACAGCTGTAAAAAGCCATAATAGGTTTTTTGTTATATAAATGTGTGTGTGATAATTGTGTTCAAGAATTTTTATAATTCCTGACCTTGACCAGTTTTTGTTTTTTATTAAATTTATTTTATTACCAAGTTAAAAATTTTGGTTTAAAATATCTTTTCCTTTTACCCTATTTGAAAGATAAGTTATTGCCAAATAACGTTAGTTAATAAAAAACATTTTTTATAAGTTTAACACCTAAAAAGAGCATTAGAACAAAAACATATTAACAACTTACTTTCATCACATTTTTATTATAAAAGAAAAGTTACATTATTAAAAGTACCAATATCAAAATATTTTAAAATGCCAATTTAATAAATTCTCACTTTTCATAAAAAAGTTTTTTCAAAAAATAACTATAAAAATCGTCTAGCCACATAATAGCCAAAACGGTTTTTCAATCAATTCAAATATTTTTCCCATATAGACGCAAGTAAGTTTATTCCGTCACGAATTTGTGTATTGGTAAGGTCACCATATCCGATGTTGTAGGTATTAGGAGGCAACGTTGCTCTTTTTTCATCTTCAATACAAGTAGTAAGGCTACTTATTTTTATCCTATTTTGCAAACATATTTTTCTTGCCTCTTCTTCATCAAGTGAAATATCAAACGACATATTGCAATACATTCCGGCAGTATAGCCGAATATTTTTGTTTTTTCAGAAAGTTTTGATTTTTTCACAGCATCTATAACTACCTTTGTTTTTTCCTCATAAATATCGCACATATATTTTATGTGTTTTTCGTAATATCCAAGGTCAATAAACTTTGATAGAGTAACTTGTTCAATACGTGACACTCTGTTTAGATAGAAAGTTTTTTTCTTAAACCACCATTTAACAAATTCATCAGGTGCAACGATATAACCTATCTTCATAGAGGGAGCAATTGTCATAGAAAAATTTCCAAGATAAATAACATTTTTCCCACCAGAAAGCTCCCAAAGTGTTTTTTCGTTTTTTCCATATTGAAAATCATTGTCGCTTGCATCTTCAATTACATATTTCCCACTTCCAGAGTTTAGCCAATCAATAATAGCCTTTCTTTTTTCAATGGATAAAGTCACAGCCATAGGCAAATCGTGGGTAGGTTCTTGATATAAAACACCGTCAGAAAACTGGTTTAACTCATCAAGAAAAGGTCCATTTTCGTCATTTGTAATATATTTTATGTTACTTCTTGAATATATAGCAGCTTCCCTCGCCCTATAGTTATAATAATTGTTCATTATAACGTTTTTTTCCATTCCAAAAAGATTAAATATTTCACGAAGTAAATCTTCATAACCCGGTCCAATAATAATCTGCTCTGTTTTACATTTTATGCCCTGTGTTCTAAACAAAAGTCGTCTTATACTTTTTCTAAGCGACCATTCACCAGCCTTATCACCGTGTTGAAAAAGACCTTTATCCTCTTTTATAGTAATTCGTAAGAGTTTAGACCAAGTTTGGAAAGGTAATTTAGATGTTTCAACACCGTTTGTACTAAAGTTATAAATTCGGCTTTTCATTATTTTATGGTCTTCGTCCCAAAATCTATCTGTTGTAACATAGTAACCACTACCAGCCTTTGAAAATATATATCCATCAGCGATTAATTTTTGATAAGCATTTTCAACAGACTGAGAAGAAACAGACAGTTTTTCACTAAGCTTTCGTCTTGATAAAAGCCTATCCCCAGAAATAAGATAACCATTTTTTATTTCATCAATGATATTATCATAAATTTGCAAATATATCGGTCTTTCTGAATTTTTATCAATTTCCATTAACTCACCTCCGAAAAAATAGGGGTTTATCAAAGCCAAAAACCCTTTTAAAACCTTGAGACTCCGTCTCAAACTCTGCCCTCTTTCTTGAAAGAAAGAG
>CABVAP010000039.1 GCA_902496345.1 uncultured Eubacteriales bacterium | reverse complement strand
AAAAAATCAACGATTTTTTGCAAATTAAACTAGATGAGTAAACAGCTGTTTCTGCGCACAAGGCTTTTAAGCCCTTGAAACAGCTGTTTTCCTCAGCGAAAATGCGATTTCCGCTTGCGGATAAAAGTCTGCGACGCTTTTTGAAATCGACAATAACGATAAAAATCAATTTTCTCGACAGTCTGAGACCAAGAGGAAAATCCTCAAGGTCTTATGTTTATAAAGTTTACAAAAGATTATTTATCGAAGACAGACCTTTTATAAGTATGTTTGAATCGTAAAACTTCACAGCTATAAGCGAATTAGAAACTGCCTCATTTGCTGAGTTAAACATAGGTTTTCCATAGAACATAGTAAGGATTGCAAGGCCAATCCATATAATGAGTACACCTTGAACAAGACCAATCCCACCACCTGCTAATTTGTTAGCAGTTTTTAAAACAGGGAGTTTTGCGATTATATTAAGAGTTTTTGAAAGGAATTTAAACAAAACAATCAATATTATAAAAACAGCAATCATAGCGATTATGTTTATAATAAAGCTAGCGACATATTCACTTACATAATCAGAAATCTGGTTTACGTTCAATCTCTTATAAACCTCTGGGTTATTGTTGTCAAGAAGAGATGTTTTCAAAAACTCTGGTATATCAAGGCTGTTTATAAAATTTTTACCCACACCGTTGCCGTTTTGTGTTATTGATGAACTTACATATTCTTTTATTGAGTCAAATATGCTTGTCTGGCGTAAAGCATCACCAAGTAATGGGCTTAAAAATCTTGATAACACAGCAGAAAGAAGTGTTGAGCAAAACCCCAAAAGAGTCAAAATAAGACCTTTGTTGTAGTAAAAGTAAAAGCATACCCCAAGTATTAAGATTACTATAATATCTGCAATATTCATAAAAACCCTCCTAAAAATTTAAACTTCACCAAATGCTATGCCTCTGGTGCAACTATATCGTTTTGTTGAATTTCGTTTTGTGCTGGAGTTTGATTTTGTTGTTCCTTGCTCGGAGTAGATGAACTACTAGAACTGCCCGAACTACTAGAACTGCCCGAACTACTAGAATTACCCGAACTACTTGAGCTGTCAGCACTTGAGCTTGAACTAGCCGTATTAGCCGTATTGCTTGAGTTTTGATTAGCTGTGCTTGAACTAGCTGAACTTTGTTGATTTTCAGATGTTTCTGTTTTTTTTGCACCCAATTGTGCTGTTGTCGGTTCTGAAACAGTTACATCTTTTTTATTTGTACTATCTTGTGACGATGTTTTTTGGCTGTTTGTGTTAGCTGAGGAAGAACTGTCTTGATTTGTTGAGTTGTTATTTGTCTTTGTATTAGCATTAGAGTCATCATCAGTGTTCTTCTGGCTGTTTGCAACAGTCGCTGTTTCGGTTTGAGCTTGTGTCTGAGGAGCCTGTGTTGTTTTCTCCTGTGCAGGAGCTTCTGTTTCTTCTTCTGGTTCATCTTTACTTGTCGGAGGCTCTGTTTCTAGAGCATCTTCATTAAGCATAAGTATAGATGCTTGTTTTGAGCCAACGAATAAAATCAAATCACTGTCATCAATCAAAAGAATTTTCTTTGTATCTTGATTAGTGTGATATTGCCAGATAAAGGCACCGGAACTATTGTGGTTATGATAGTTTTTGTCCATTCCGATAAGGAAGTTGCTATCTCCCGGATAAATTCCTGTTATTTTAGAATCCTTGTGTATTCTAAATTTTTCATTACCTGATTTATCGTAACATATAACAGTGCCTGTTTCTGGGGCTGTATCGTTTGCGTTAAATATTTTTTCGCCATAAGCGACATACACGTTTTGATTGTTGTCAAACGCCATTTCTGTCACTTTATTTTGAAAATCAATTTTCATATTTTCATTAAGCTTGTTGTCATCGTAAGGTTTTACGCTAACGAAAGTCATTGTTTTATCAGAAACAACAACAGCGTTATTTGTATCTAAAAATTTCACAATTCCACAAGTCGCATTAGCTTCATTAAACGATGTCAAAACAGAATCGTTTGTTTCTCCTGTTTTTGTTTGGTTTGGAGATATATCGTAAAAAGAAACCGTTGAGCTTATATTTATTTCGTGGATATTTACGAAATTTATAGCGAGGATATTTCCGTCAGAAGAAATCGAGCTAGAAACAGGAATACCTTGTAAAAGCTGAAAAACTCCACCAAAAATCTGATTTCCTGAGTTGTTAAAAACTTGAAGTTCGTATTCATTGTTTTCAGATAAAATAATGCTAGAATATCCAAGTTCATTAACAGATATACTTGCAATAGGGTTTTCTGTCTGAATAGAATATAACTTACCCTCTTTATTGTATACGGATAAAATTTTTCCCTTTTGCTCTGAAACGCCGACTATCCCTTTGCTTTGCACCATATAAGGCAAAGTCATATTATAAGTGTCGCTCCAAAGTACATTACCACTAGAGTCGATACATTGGAAACCGTCTTTTGTACAAAAATAAATAACTTCATCATAGACAGCAAAGTCAGCCTTACTTCCAGAGTCATAAAAAAAGTCTTTTATCGATTTACTCTGTGATGTAGGAATTTTTCCGTCTGTAACTGTCTTTCCATATTCCATAGATATAAGGGCTGCAAGTGTTGTCAGTAATATAAGAACAAGTATAACAACTTTTCGTATTCGTTTTCTTTTTGCTTTCCTTTCGCTAGACATTCGGATTTCTTTTGTTCTGCTAATTTCCGATTTATTCTGCTCAGGTTTTTTATCCATAAAAAAACCTCCTGTGTACAGTAGTTTTAAAAATTTCTATATGATATTAAATAATAGGTAAACATCATTTTTATTATAAAACAAATATAAATCTATTGCAACAAATTTCTAATTGTCACAATATTTATTTAGGCAAAATACCCCACAAGACCAACCGTTCTAATAGTATCATTTTTCGACCTCTTTAAATCGATAGAAATATGCTACTATAGTATTATTGACTTTAACAAAAAAGTACGATACATTTAATTCATAATAGATAGTACGATTTAAATATAAACTATTTGAATAAAGAGGAGGATACTATATGTTAAATGAGGACTTTGTAACAGATGAAAAAGAAACGGTATGTTTTACAGGGCATAGGGTAATCGATGAATCTGAAGCCAACGAAGTTTATTCTGAAATTGAAAGGGCAATTTCAAAAGGGTACAAAAATTTTTTATCAGGGGGAGCAAAAGGGTTTGATAACTTTGCCGGTTTAGCAGTATTAAATCTAAAAGAAAAGTATAGTGACATAAAATTAATAATGATATTGCCGTTCAAAAAATCAGGTATGCTAAAACGTTTAGAAAACAAAGATAAAGAAATTCTTGAATATTTGTGTGATAAAGCCGATGCTGTCATCGAGCTTTCAAAAAGATACCATAAAGATTGCTTTCGTGATAGAAATTTTGAACTTGCAAATAGGTCAAGCTATTGTATAGCATATTGTAAACGTAAAAGAAGTGGGACAGCACAGACTATACGCTTTATGCGTGAAAAAGGTGGGTTTGTTTCAAACGTAGCAAATCCACCCGAAAATTCTTAAAATTTTGCTAAAATTTCAGGTATCCTTTCGCCCAAATTTTTAAAGCCCTTTAATTTTTTTTAAATACACTTTGCCAAACTAGCGACCCTTTCGCCAACCAACAGGTTTTATAAAAGCCTTTTTAATTATCAAAACAACCTCAAATATACCAAATAACCCAAATATCGGATAAATTTTTTCAATGAAATCAGAAAAGCTTATTTGTGCCATAAAAATACCCCAAAGGGTCAGAAAAATTTTTGTAAAAAGTCTATGTAACTTACTAGAATTTTTGCTATTAAAATTTTCTATAAGTGAAAAACCATTTGCAAGGGCCGTTGTAAATATTGCCGACAACAAAATTATTACATAAACATATTTCAAAATTTGATAATCCAAAACAAGGGTCAATACAGGCATCTGGTCGGAGTGTATTTTGTTAAAGTTTGAAAAAAGTGGCAAAGACATAGATATTCCGAGCAAGCAAACACATATACCACCCAAAACGCCACCATACTTTGCGACATTTTTAGTAGTTGTCAGCTTGTTTAACGAAACCAATACGGTTACAGCAGTTATTATGTTGTACGACACATAAATTATCGCAGACGAGATAAAATTGTGTGGTGTAATTTTGCTTGTCGGTATTTCCAAAAGCGAAAAAGACGTAACGGTTTCAGGGTTTACGTATATGTATATGCCAGTCAAAATCCCACCTATAACAAGTATGGGAGCAAGAAGAGTATTTATTTCTATAAATCCGTTAAGCTCAAATAAAAAAGTTATAAGACATAGCACACTAAGTATAATTTCAC
Source organism: uncultured Eubacteriales bacterium (assembly GCA_902496345.1). Taxonomy (GTDB): domain Bacteria; phylum Bacillota; class Clostridia; order Lachnospirales; family CAG-274; genus MGBC114079. Next base: position 12,535 of record CABVAP010000039.1, on the reverse strand, counting down.
TGTTCAGCTTACTTATACCGAAAACAGACTTACTCATTTCACCACCTGCCGAAATCATAGCCGAAAATAGCACCAATAAAAAGGCACAACTTATCCATTCAGAAATTGCACCGAGTTTTTTACCCAATATAAACGCTGAAAATTCTGTATAGCTTGAAATTTTATTATCATAGACAATTTTTAAAACACCATAACCTATCATCGAAAAAAAGAAACCAGAAACAAGCATACCAAAAAAACCAAGCACACCATAGTTTATAAAAAAGCTAATTAGTTCTTTACCAGAGGCAAAGCCTGCACCTAAAACTGTCCCTGTGTAAACAGAGGCTATTTTCAGTATATTTACCCTTTGGTTGTTTTCTGATTTTTGGAACAAGCAAAAACCCCCACTCATATATCTGAAATGTTAATTCAAATATATGAATGAGGGTTTTCTTATATGTTATATAAAAAGGAAAAAATATGAAAAGCATAGTTAGTGTAAAACACATTTTTACCTAATAACCAAATTTAATATAAAATTATTTTGAAATAATTTTGTTGTAAAGTTCGACATAATCTTTTGCTGAATTATCCCAGCTAAATTTTGTATTCATAGCGTTTTTAACGATAGTATTCCAGTCTTCAGAGTAATATGCGTTTATCGCATTGTTGATAGCCCACATCATTCCACTAGGAACATAGTCATTAAAACGGAAACCGTTACCTTGTTTTGTTTCGTAGTCATATTCTGTGACAGTATCAACAAGACCACCTGTTGTCCTAACAACAGGAACAGTTCCATAGCTCATAGCGAAAATCTGACCAAGGCCACAAGGCTCAAAGAGCGAAGGCATAAGGAACATATCAGATGCAGCATAAATCTTTTTAGCAAGATTATTGTCAAACATTATTTTAGCACAAATTTTATCTGGGTGTTGTTCGGAGATATTTCGCAAGATGTGTTCATATCTACCTTCACCAGTACCCAATATAACGAGCTGAATATCTTTTGAAAGTATTTCACCCATAGCGTCAACTATAAGGTTAATACCTTTTTGGTCAACAAGTCTTGAAATAACGCTGATGAGAGGAACATCTTTAACAGGAAGTCCCAAATCTTCTTGAAGTCGGCGTTTATTTTCTTTTTTACCGTCTAAATTGTTTATGTCAAAGTTTGCATATATAGATTTATTTGTTGCCGGGTCATCTTGGGAATAATCAATTCCGTTTACGATACCGGATAAATCAGCAGACCTTGCACGTAGCATTCCGTCAAGACCATAACCATATTGCCCTGTTTGAATTTCATCGGCATAAGTTCTACTAACTGTGTTTATAGCATCAGCATAAACAAGACCAGCTTTCATAAAGCTTATCATTCCATTAAATTCAAGTTTATCAGAGGCAAAGTAGCCGTCATTAAGACCCATAAGACCTAAGATGTCTTTTCCACAAATACCTTGATACTGGAGGTTATGGATTGTATAAAGAGTTTTAACGTCCTTGAGAGGAAGAAATCTCTTATAATAGTCTTTGACATAAAGACAGACAGGACCAGTTTGCCAGTCATTACAATGAATTACATCGGGTATAAAATCTATAACATTAAGAATATCGAGGGCAGCTTTAGAGAAAAAAATAAATCTTTCGCCGTCATCACCATATCCGTAATATCCGTCACGATTTGAAAAATAATAATCGTTTTCAATAACATAAGTGGTCACATCAGAATCAAGCTGATAAACAGAAGCACTTTGCTCTCTCCAGTCAAGTTTAACTTTGTATGAACCAACATACTTAGCCGACTCAGTATATTCCGGCTTGATTGTTTTATATTTAGGGAAAACGACTCTAACGTCAACCCCCATATTTTTAAGGGCTTTAGGCAAAGAGCCAGCAACATCACCAAGACCGCCACTTTTTGCATAAGGCGAAACTTCAGATGATACAAATAAAACTTTAAGCATAATACAATTCCCCCTTATCAAGTAAATAAAACAATTATACTTTTTATATATCAATAATAATATAAATTCAAGATTAAAAATACCCTTTATATAATGATACTATGTTTTTTTAATAAAAGCAAGAGAAATTGTAATTTTTTTATAAAAATATATTTTCAAAATCAAAAAAACTATCGGTAATTACTGAAAATTAGGCATATTATGCGTTGTTAATTTAATCTTGTTTTATTTTAATTTACAAAATAAAGTTCAAGATTGTAGGTAAAGCGAACTTTTATTGTCATTATCGACAAAATTTATTTTTCACAAAACCAAGCAACCATTACTTTTTTGTTGAACAAAACAGTTTCTTTTTAATTCAAAATCATTTTTGCAATTTCAATAAGTTTTGTGCCTGTGTCCATACTTTTTTTCTGCATATATCTGTGTGCTTGGCTTTCTGTCATACCATATCTATCGATAAGGGTTTCCTTTGCAAGCTGTAATATTTTTTGTTCTTCATCTGTTCTAAAGGTAATGTTGTTGACCTTTTTAGAGCTTTGCATATTTAAAATCATTGAAACTGAACAGACAAGGTCCATTTTTTGCAAAGGAACAGCAAGTTTAAAAACTCTGTCATCTTCGCATAAATCTATCTGTGTTTTGTTTCCTATCAAAACTATACCAAAATTATCAGGAACATCGTCAACAAGCTGTATAATTGAGCCATCTTTAAACTTGTAGCCGGATATAATAATCCCGTTTTGATAGTAGTTAAGTTTCTTTCTTAAATCAGAAATGCTTGTGCAGATAGCAGCAGGTTTCATACCCTCGCTAATAAGCATTTTTGCAACGGTATATGAGATTTTTTCGTTGGCGAAAGCGATAAAAATATTATAATCAGTCATAAAGAAAACCTCCAAGCAAACTAGGATATGTAAGTAATTTTATAGAATCAAAATTTAAAAAACCCAAAAAAAGTGAAAAAAAATGAAACCTCCTACAATCGCAAAAAGGTTTCAAATTTTAAAAGAACGCCAAAAACACTTTAAGACCTAAAAAGTTGCCTCAAACCCCACCGAATAAAATCCGACAGGGTCTGAAACAAAATACCAAGGTTTTAAAATTAGTATTGGCAAATATATCTGTCAATTTCCCATTGACTTACGAAAGTTCTGAAACTATCCCATTCCATATTCTTACAGCTTACAAAAGCGTTATAAGCGTGGTCACCTAAAACAGATTTAGCAAGACCGTCTTTTTCCATAACTTCAAGAGCTTCTTTAAGGCTACCTGGAAGGTTTTTGATACCTTTTGCATCTCTTTCTGCCTGAGTCATAGCAAACATATTTTCATCAACGCTTGCAGGAGCAGCAAGGTCTTTTTTGATACCGTCAAGACCAGCAGCAAGGCAGAGTGCAAGACAAAGGTATGGGTTTGTTGATGGGTCTGGGCTTCTAAGCTCAACTCTTGTACCAGCACCTCTTGATGCAGGGATTCTGATAATATCTGTACGGTTTGATGCACTCCAAGCAATGTAGCAAGGTGCTTCATAACCAGGAACAAGACGTTTGTAAGAGTTTACAAGAGGGTTTGTTACAGCTGTGATACCAGCAACGTGGTCAAGAACACCAGCGATGAAGCTGTATGCTGTTTTGCTAAGCTGTAAAGGAGCTTTTTCATCAAAGAAAGCATTTTTTCCGTCTTTGAATAAAGACATATTTGTGTGCATACCAGAACCATTAATACCAAAGATTGGTTTTGGCATAAATGTTGCGTGTAAACCATATTTTTTAGCAATAGTTTTAACAACAAGTTTGAATGTCATAACATTATCAGCTGTTGTTAAAGCGTTGTCATATTTAAAGTCAATTTCGTGCTGACCAGCAGCAACTTCGTGGTGAGATGCTTCGATTTCATAACCCATTTCTTCAAGAGTAAGACAGATTTCACGTCTTGCATCTTCACCGTTATCTATAGGAGCAAGGTCAAAGTAACCAGCTTCGTCATTTGTAATAGTTGTAGGAACGCCATTTTCGTCAGTATGGAATAAGAAGAATTCACATTCATTACCAACGTTAAAGCTATAACCCATATCCTCTGCTTCTTTCATAGTTCTTTTGAGGATAGACCTTGGGTCACCTGCAAAAGGTTCGCCTTGTGGAGTGTAAACGTCACAGATAAATCTAGCAACTTTACCGTGCTGTGGTCTCCAAGGGAAGATTACGAAAGTATCAAGGTCTGGTTTAAGGTACATATCAGATTCTTCGATTCTCGCAAAACCTTCGATAGAAGAACCGTCAAACATCATACCGTCTTCCAAGATTTTTGGTAACTGAGATACAGTTACAGCTACATTTTTAAGTGAACCTAAAACATCTGTGAACTGGAGTCTAATAAATTTAACGTCCTGTTCTTCAACAATTCTCATAATATCTTCTTTGCTATACTTTGCCATTTCAAAATTCTCCTTCCAAAATAAAATTATATGAATTTTTATGTAAAAATGACAAAAGCGCCTCAATGAACAACAATGTCATTGAAACGCCCTCGTTTGTTATGACACCATTATAGATTACAATTTTCGATTTGTCAATAACTTTTTAAAAAAATTTCAAAAAGTTTGATACAGAGTTTAAAAACTCAAGTTATTTCCTAACGTCAACGTTTTCCCCGATAAGCCCGTTAAATGCACCGTCGATTTTTGCATCTTTGTGTGCAATTAAGAATTTGTTTTTTGCAGCGAGAAGTTTTTCTTCGCCTTTGTCAAAAGTTTTATCAAGAGGGTAATTTGTATATTTAGGGAGAACAACAGCCATTTTAAAATATGTATCTCCGACAGAACAAGGTGCATAATGAAGTGTGGTTGCGTAAAGTTCAACGGCAGTTCCCTTAGGAACTAAAAAAGCCTCGATGAGAGAAGTGTCATAAGTAAATTCGTCATTGTTTTCTTTAATATCTTGTTGACTTCCCACAAGGAGGATTGCATCTTCGGCAGCTATATTAATTTCTGAGCTTCTATGATATTCAACTGCGTTTAAGAGATAGTTTTTTCCGTTACAGAAACCAATCTGAACTTCTGTCTGTCCAAAAAATCTGTCAGCAAAAACAGCATTGAATTTTTCAAGGCTTTTTTCTGTTGGTTCATAAACAACTTCGTCAGTTGCTGGAAGTTTTGAAAGTGTTTCGACAAGGTCAGTTAAGTCATATCCTTTAAGGACTTTACCATACTTTACAAACTCTTTGTCGTTTACGTTGTAAATCTTCATAAACTTGTTCCTTTCTCTATAAATTTTGTAAGAATTAAATTCTAAAAACTCTCCCCATTTATAAAGCGTGCAAAGACAAAAAATCTGTCAAATGCTTATCTAGTGCGTATAAAATGGGTAAAAGCAGTTTGCCCCTCCCTAAAAAGAGAGGGTTTGGAAAAATCCAAATTTTAAGCAAAACAAGCTTTTAATTTTATTAATTTATTTAGTCCAATTATTTAAGACCGTCTATATATTCTTCGTTGAAACCGATAAGTTTTTCGATATACCATTTTGATGGGCCACCGTCAACACGTCTTGCTTCAACACATTTTTCAAGTGTAATAGCTTCGTAAACGTCATCGTTAAATACATCGCTAAACTTCTTAAATTCATCGATAGACAAATCTTCAAGTGCTTTGTTGTTTTCGATACAGTAAAGTACAAGCTGACCGATTACTGCGTGAGCATCTCTGAAAGGCATACCTTGTTTAACAAGCCAATCGGCAGCGTCTGTTGCATTCATAAAGCCACCTTTAGCAGCGTTATACATATTTTCTTTGTTTACTTTCATTGTTTCAATCATAGCAGTAAACACAGGAACGCACATTTTAATTGTGTCGATTGCGTCAAATACGCCTTCTTTGTCCTCTTGCATATCTTTATTGTATGCAAGTGGAAGCCCTTTCATAACAGTTAAAAAGCCCATAAGGTCACCATAAACACGACCTGTCTTACCTCTGATAAGTTCAGCCATATCAGGGTTTTTCTTCTGAGGCATTATTGAGCTACCTGTGCTGTATGCGTCAGATAATTCAATAAACTTAAACTGTTGGTTTGACCAAAGTATAATTTCCTCACAGAAACGGCTCAAGTGCATCATAACCATTGAAAGACAGTAAAGAAGTTCGGCAGCGAAATCTCTGTCGCTTACGCTGTCCATACTGTTTAATGTAATGCTGTCAAATTCAAGTGTTTCGCAAACAAGTTCTCTGTTTAAAGGATAAGTTGTTGTTGCTAATGCACCAGCACCTAAAGGCATTACATTAGTTCTTTTATAACAGTCGCAAAGTCTGTCATAATCTCTTTTAAACATTTCAACATAAGCAAGAAGATGATGAGCAAATGTTACAGGCTGTGCATTTTGAAGATGTGTATAGCCTGGCATAATTGTTTCAACATTTTCTTTTGCTATTTTGTTAAGTGTTTCAAGTAATTTTTTGATAAGACCTTTTATGTCATTAATCTGCTCTTTTGAGTACATTCTAAGGTCAAGGGCAACCTGGTCGTTACGACTTCTACCTGTGTGAAGTCTTTTACCAACGTCACCAATTCTTTCGATAAGAATAGTTTCGATGTTCATATGAATATCTTCGGCTTTCTCATCAAAGCTGACCTTACCTGCAGAAATGTCGTCAAGTATTTCAAGTAAAGTTTTCTTTATTAGTTCAGAGTCTTCTTTTGAAATAATCCCCTGTTCGCCGAGCATATTTGCGTGGGCAACACTTCCGAGAATATCTTGTTTATACATTCTTTGGTCAAAAGAGATAGATGAATGAAAATGGTCGGTAAAGCTGTCAGTAGACTGAGTAAATCTTCCACCCCAAAGTTTCATTATTTTTCTCCTCTTTTCTGTTTCATCATAGCACGAACTTTTAAAGGAAGACCAAAGAGGTTGATGAAACCTTCTGCGTCGTGGTGGCTGTAAAGTTCACCAGTTGTGAAGCTTGCAAGTTCAGAGCTGTATAATGAATATGGAGAAGTTACACCAGCAGAGATAATGTTTCCTTTGTAAAGTTTAAGTCTAACTTTACCTGTTACAGTCTGTTGAGTTGATTCAATGAAAGCAGTAAGAGCTTCTCTTAATGGAGTGAACCATTCGCCAGAGTATACAAGTTCAGTATATTTGTTTCTGATAACTTCTTTGTAAGAAGTTGTTTGTTTGTCAAGGCAAAGGTATTCAAGGTCTCTGTGAGCAGCATAGAGGATTGTTCCACCAGGAGTTTCATAAACACCACGGCTCTTCATACCAACAACTCTGTTTTCAACGAGGTCTACGATACCGATACCGTTTTTACCACCGAGTTCATTAAGTTTGTCCATAAATTCGATTGGAGAAAGTTTTTCGCCATCAAGAGCAACAGGAACACCTTTTTCAAATTCGATTTCGATGTATGTAGCTTTATCTGGAGCTTTTTCTGGGCTAACGCCAAGTTGAAGAAGACTGTCAAATTTAGGTTCATTTGCTGGGTCTTCAAGGTCAAGACCTTCGTGGCTTATGTGCCAAAGGTTTCTGTCACGGCTGTAGCTTTCTTCTTTTTTCATCGGAACAGGAAGTCCTCTTTGTTGAAGATATTCGATTTCTTCATCTCTGGAAGAAATGTCCCAAGTTCTCCAAGGAGCGATAATTTTAAGTTGAGGAGCAAGAGCTTTGATAGTAAGTTCGAAACGAATTTGGTCGTTACCTTTACCAGTTGCACCGTGGCAAATAGCGTCTGCACCTTCTTTAAGAGCAATATCAACAAGTCTTTTTGCGATAAGAGGTCTGGCGATAGAAGTACCAAGAAGATATTTATCTTCGTAAACAGCGTGAGCTTTAACCATTGGGTAAACATAGTTTACGATAAATTCTTCTCTTACGTCTTCGATGTATATTTTACTTGCACCCATAGCGAGAGCTTTTTCTTCCATTCCGTCAGTTTCTTTACCCTGTCCAACGTCAACACAAACAGCGATGATTTCAGCACCGTTGTAGTTTTCTTTAAGCCAAGGGATAATAACTGAAGTATCAAGACCACCTGAATAAGCAAGAACAATTTTCATAATTTGAATCCTCCTAAGTATAAATTTATGTAACCAAAAAAAGTTTACTTTCTAAAGAGTAATTAGAATATAATTCTTTGGTCGCCCGAAACAGTTAGTTTCAGCGTTTGTTTAATTATACACTTTCCAGAATAAATATTCAATATATTTTTGCAAAAACTGTAGAAATAAGAAATTTACAAATTTCAAATTTTTCTGTAAGCTAGAATAGATATATAGGTTGTAAGTTTTATGTTATATAACTTATATATTATAATGTAGGAATTATTTTTTATATAGCTAATATTTTGATGTTTTGCTTTAACGTGGTAGATTGTTAAATTTAATAAAAAAGTTGATTTTGTGCGAAAAAAATTAAATACATAAAAATAAAACTGATTGTAAAACATCAATATTTTAGGTAAATTTAGGGATATATCTGTAAACATCAAAAAATGCGATAAATTAGGGATTTATCTAGTTTTAAAATATAGCTTAAATTATCCATAGTATTATTTTAAAATAATCTCATTAAAATAGTTAAAAGCAAAAATAAATGACGGAAAATTAACAAAGTCAGTCATATTTATCTTTTTCTTTTAACAAAATTGTGCATACTTTAGGCATTTTTGATTTTTATAAAAAAAAATTATGAAAGTTTTAAAAAAAAAGCTTGCAAAATAAAAAAAAGTATATTAGAATTGTTATTGAGGCAACGGAAGCTACTGAGGTGGCATTGATGACGTTATTGATGTAATCTCTTCTTTTACGTTTTCGTATATAGCAATGTTGTCACACAAATATATATATATACAAAATGCATAAAATAACCTATAAAAGGAGGATGACATTAATGTCATACGTAGACGAAGTAATCGAATCAGTTGTTCGTAAAAATCCAAGTGAACCAGAATTTCATCAGGCTGTTAAAGAGGTTTTAGAGTCTCTTAGAGCTGTTGTTGAAGCTAATGAAGAAAAATTTAGAAAAGATGCTTTACTTGAAAGAATCGTTGAACCTGAAAGACAAATCAAATTCAGAGTTCCTTGGGTTGATGACAAAGGTCAAGTTCAAGTAAATACTGGTTACAGAGTTCAGTTTAACAGTGCTATCGGACCTTACAAAGGTGGTTTAAGACTTCACCCTTCTGTAAACCTTGGTATCATCAAATTCTTAGGTTTTGAACAGATTTTCAAAAACTCTCTTACTGGCCTTCCTATCGGTGGTGGTAAAGGTGGTTCTGATTTCGACCCTAAGGGAAAATCAGATAGAGAAGTTATGGCATTCTGCCAGAGCTTTATGACTGAATTATGTAAATATATCGGTGCTGACACTGACGTTCCTGCTGGTGACATCGGAACAGGTGCTAGAGAAATCGGTTATATGTTTGGTCAGTACAAACGTATCAGAGGTCTTTACGAAGGTGTTTTAACTGGTAAAGGTTTATCTTACGGTGGTTCTTTAGCTAGAACAGAAGCTACTGGATACGGTTTATTATACTTAACTGACGAAATGCTTAAATGCAATGGTCACGACATTAAAGGTAAAACTATCTGTGTATCTGGTTCTGGTAACGTTGCTATCTATGCTGTTCAGAAAGCTCAACAGCTTGGTGCAAAAGTTGTTACTGTTTCTGACTCTACTGGTTGGGTATATGACCCAGAAGGCATTGACGTTGCTTTATTAAAAGAAGTTAAAGAAGTTAAACGTGCTAGACTTACTGAATATGCTGCTGCAAGACCAAGTGCAGAATATCACGAAGGCCGTGGTGTTTGGACAATCAAATGTGACGTTGCTCTTCCTTGTGCAACTCAGAACGAATTACACCTTGATGACGCAAAAGCTTTAGTTGCTAATGGCTGTATCGCTGTTGCTGAAGGTGCTAATATGCCTACAACTCTTGAAGCTACTGAATATCTTCAGGCTAACAAAGTTCTCTTTGCTCCTGGTAAAGCTGCTAACGCTGGTGGTGTTGCTACATCTGCTCTTGAAATGAGCCAGAACAGCGAAAGACTTAGCTGGACTTTCGAAGAAGTTGACGCTAAACTTAAAAACATTATGGTTAATATCTTCCATAACCTTGATGACGCTGCTAAACGTTACGGTGCTGAAGGTAACTATGTTGTTGGTGCAAACATCGCTGGTTTCGAAAAAGTTGCTGATGCTATGACTGCTCAAGGCATTTGCTAATTGACATTGAAATAAATCCTTAGTTATATTATTATGATATAGATAAAAAGGTTGTTGCTGTTGCAACAACCTTTTTTTGCCTGTCGACAAAATTAATTTTTATCGTTATTGTCGATTTCAAAAAGCGTCACAGACTTCTATCTGCAAAAGGAAATCGCATTTCTCATCTAGCTTAATTTGCAAAAAATCATTGATTTTTTGCAAGGCTGTTGACTTTATCAACAGCCTGGGCAGTGGAGCTTTGCTCCACTGTTTTTAAATACTTAATAAATAACATAAAAGCTTTATTTTAACCACTCAAGTTTTTCTATAAACTTTCGATTTCGTCAAGTAAATCCTTGAAAACAGCCATAGCGTCTTCTACAGGCTTTGAGCTTGACATATCAACACCAGCAATTTTTAAAAGGTCGATAGAATATTTTGAAGAACCACCCTTTAAAAACTTGATATAGTTTTCTGCACCATTGTCGTTTAAAATTTTTCTTGAAAGAGATATTGCTGCTGAATATCCTGTTGCATACTGGTAAACATAAAATGCTGTATAGAAATGTGGTATTCTTGCCCACTCTCTGTATATTTCTTCGTCAATCACGATATTGTCACCAAAATATTTTTTGTTTAAATCTTTGTATATTTCACATAAACCGTCAAAAGTAAGTGTTTCCCCACTCTCCACAAGCTCGTGAGTTTTAAGCTCAAATTCTGCAAACATAGTCTGACGGAATAAAGTTCCCCTAAATTGTTCAAGGAAGTAGTTTACAAGATATGCCCTTGCATTTTTATCGTCTGTAGTTTTCAAAAGATATTCCATTAAAAGTGCCTCGTTTACTGTAGAGGCAACCTCTGCAACAAAAATTGTATAGTCACCATAAACATAAGGTTGTGTTGACCAAGTATAGTTGCTGTGCATTGCGTGACCCATCTCGTGTGCAAGTGTAAACATACTATTTATTGTATCATCGTAGTTTAAAGATACATAAGGGTGACAGCCATAAGCTCCCCAAGCGTAAGCACCACTTCTTTTGCCCTCATTTTCATATATATCAATCCAACCACCGTCAAGACCTTCTTTTAACTTTTCTATATATTCTTTTCCAAGTGGCTGAAGTGCTGAAATTACAGTTTCTTTTGCTTTTTCATAAGGCATTTTTCTATCTACATCTTTAACAATCGGTGTACATAAATCGTACATATGAAGTTCGTCAAGATTTAATTTCTTTTTTCGTATATCAACGTATCTGTGCATAAGAGGTAAAAACTTTTCTACTGTTGCAATAAGGTTTTTGTAAACTTCAACAGGTATATTAGTCTGGAATAAAGATGCCTCAAGTGATGAATTATATTTTCTTGCTTTAGCAAAAAATACATCTTTTTTTACAGAGGCATTATAAATCGCTGCAAGTGTATTTTTTTGTTTTAAATAAGCCGAATAACAAGAATCAAACGCCTGTTTTCGCACTTCTCTATTTGCTGACTCAAGGTAAGAAATATACTTTCCGTGTGTCATAGGAACAGTTTTTCCGTTTTCATCTTTTATATCGTCAAATTTTAAATCCGCATTGTTTAACATTCCAAATATATTATCTGGAGCTTGTGCTATTTCATAAACCTGTGCAAGTAGTTCTTCTTGTTCTGTAGGTAAAATATGTTCTTTTGAGCGAAGTATATCTTCAATGTAATGTCTATATACTTTAAGTTCTTCTGTTTTTTCAAGTGCTTCTTTTACAATGTCATCTGAAACAGAAAGGATTTCCGGTTCAATAAATGAGCAAGCAGATGAGTAAGCGACAATTAAGCCATCAGCCTTTCCACTCATAGCCTGATATGTTGAATTTGTACTGTCTTCATTAGAGCGAAGATTTGCATAGACATAAGCTGTTTCTGTGAGATTTCCAGCTTTATCTTTTGCCATAAGGCAATCTGCAAGAATTTTCCCAAAACTATTTTTATCAGCCGAAGATAACTTACCTTTAAATTCTGTAATTTTTTTTGTTTCTTCCATAGCAGAATTAAAGAGGTCATTCCATTTTTCATCGCTTTCGCATAAGTCGAAAATTTTCCACTTAAATTCGTCATTTATTTCATTTCGTTTTTTTATATCTGACATTTTTTATCTCCTTTAGTTAGTTTGTAAATTAGTATATCGTCATTTGATAATATTATACCACTACAGTAAAATATATCAAGAATAGGTATGAATTTTATATCGACAACATTATAAAAAATATACAAATTTGTGCATAACTAAAAAACAAAAATAATTTTCAGGCTGTCGATAAAGTCGACAGCCTTGCAAAAAATCAACGATTTTTTGCAAATTAAATTTTATTCCAAAATTTTCGTTCGCTAATTTCTTAAAAAAATGCAAT
>CABVAP010000038.1 GCA_902496345.1 uncultured Eubacteriales bacterium | reverse complement strand
TGTCTGCTGTCTTACATCTTCAATCATCTCAATATAAATCAATAATTCTTCCATAAAAACACACCCTTTTTATTTTAGTTTATCATAAAAAAGATGTAATTTCTATTTTTTGTTTACAATTTGTTAACTCGTGCGTTTGTCCTGCGAATTTTCCCTAAAATATTTTTATTTTGTATACTTCATCTGTGGAGTATATAAACAAATAGTACCCAGCCCATCTGTGGGCGAAGTACACCCATTTGAACCTTGATAAACAAATAATGTTTATATTTTAGTTAGTCTATTAAAAATTGAGGGCTACCAGTTTACCCTTTGAGGGCTACCAGTTACGGATATAACTATATCTGTTAGGGTAATAAGTGTATATACAAGGGTATAGGGTAATAAGTGATCTATACATTTTGAACGGCAATTAAAATATTATTAACATTATTTCATATAAATCCGTATCACTGAGACAGGTATATTATACCCATTTCAGAGTATGAAAAACAGGTGTTTGCTATTCCTGCATACGGTAAAAAAGAGGCAGACTACATTCGGGAGAAACTCGCCTCAAATAGCTGGCAAGAAGATTGTGCATTTTGCACGACTTTTTAACAAGCAATATTTGACTTGCCACATCTCAATTATTGAGAGAATAAAACGCTTGTAGTAGTTTTTGGTTTGAGAATATGACTTTTTACTACTTAACAACTAAAAAGGTGTAACACGGCTATAAGTCTATACTTATAAAGGTTCAAAGCCCTTGTAAACAGTGGATGACACCATAACTATATTTATATTAAAATTGGGAGGTTGATTTTTATGAAAACTACAAACAATACAAATAAAAAAGCGACTGTAAACACTGCATCTGTAAAAGTGCAATTTATGACATCATCAAAGGATTTTACTGCCACAATGTCTAAATACTGGGTTGCCATTAATGAAATGGCAGACAAAACTCTTACTTTACATAAAAATATTAAAGTAAGCTCAGATTGGGCAGAAATTAACAAAGATAACCCTGAAAAGCAAGCTATATATGAGGCTGAGATCGCAAGTTATCAAGAAAAATATGATGCATTTAAAGAAGAATATAATACACGCATTAAAGATTGCTATGCTCTTTTAAATGACTCTTTGTACCCTGCTTATAAAGAGGGCGAAACAGAATTCAAAACAAGCATTGAAAATTGGTTCAAATCTCATAAAATTGAGCCAACTTCTACTCTTGTTAGCTTTATGATTACAGCTGTTGGCTACAAAAATAGTAGCAACAAACAACTGTTCAAGACTGGTAATGCTTTATCTTTTGTAGGCGAAAAGACTTTTAAAAAGTCATTCATGAACGCACTCGCTCAGTTAATGAAAGACAAAAACGCACTTAAAACAGATGCTTATAAATATCAATATGTAGAGCCTGAAACAGAAAAAAGAACGCAAAGATACTAAAATGTATTGACAATATAGGATATATCCTATATAATAGACTTAGAAAAGCAAAGGAGAGAATAAAAATGCCAGTAATTTCAAGATTTCACGGGATAGTAATAAAAATGTATCTTAGACAAAAAGAACATAATCCACCACATATTCACGCAATCTATGGAGAATATATAGGTATGTTCTCGCTATCAGATGGCGAAATGTTTGAGGGCGATATTCCAACTAAAGAAGAAAAATTAATTAAAGCATTTGTGTTAGAATATAAAAAAGAACTGTTAAAAATGTGGGAAACTCAACAATTTTCTACATTGAAACCACTTGAATAATAGAGAGGAGTGTGCGTATGACACATAAAATTAATTCAGTAAAACCAATGAAAAATTTGACTCTACTTGTAGAGTTCCAAAATGGAATTGAAAAAACTTATGATGTGCGTACTTTGTATTCTGTATTTCCACAATTTAAAATCTTTGAAACAGATACGGAATTATTCAATCAAGTTCAAGTTGACATGGGTGGTTATGGTATTTCTTGGAATGATGACTTAGATTTAAACGCAGAGGATATATGGGAAACTGGCATTAAAATAGGTAAAAAGAAAATAGATGTTGTTGCTGAACTTGCTGAAAGTTTAATAAAAGCAAGGGAAATTGCAAATATTACACAAAAAGAACTTGCTGAAAGAACAGGCATCTATCAATCAGATATAAGCAAAATTGAACGAGGTCTTGCAAATCCATCTTTATCTACATTAAAGCGTTTAGCTGAAGGTATGGGAATGGAATTACAACTTGTTTTTAAACATTAATTAAGTAAATAATACAACGCAAATTGTAGCATCTTGCAAAATGTAAGGTGCTATTTTTATGCAAAAATTAAGGCAAATTTAAAAAATGGAATATAAAGGAGAAATAATATTATGAGTAGAGAAACATACAATTACAAACGCACTGCAATCACAACAGCAAAGGATCTTTTTTATCCGCAATTTGTAATTTTACGGTTACAAACTGCTAAAACTGAAAGCGAAATTGCACGGATTATGAAAACAGCAAGAGAAAGAATGTAGGAATAATCATGAGAATAGAGTGATAAAACAATTATTTTATAGTAGAAAAAATGGAGGTATTCATATGTCAACAACTATTTTAGCAAAAAATGCAAAGAGATTATACAAAGAAACGATAAAGGCAGTTAGTGAATGGGAAAATAAAAGTTATTTTAACAATAAAAAATATCAACCTAAAATTTATGATCTTTTAAAAAAGATTGATAGAGCTGAAAATCATATCATAGCAGTGGGGGATGCGGAAGTAGAAAGATGCAGTATAATAATTGCTTTATGCAGTGAAATTTTTAAAATTATAATGTAATAAACAATAGATGACATTTTAAGGGAGGAATTAAAAATGTTTGATATTGAAGAAATGATTTTAGAAAGACAAGAATCTATTGCAGATGAATGTCATAATTGCCCATACAAAGGAAAATGCAATAATCAGTGCATGGAAGTAGAAGAACACTACAACCCGAATTTACGATAAAAGGAATCTTTCATGGATAGTTAGAAGGCATATAGAGAATATAACTATATGCCTTTTATAGTGTTCATGAGAACACAAAAGGCGGTCAGAAGCTACCAACTAACCAACCGCCAAACGTAACTATACATTTAATAGAATAGCCGTTCCCTCTGATTATATCATGAACGGCGGAAAGATTAAAGAGGTAAAAAATTATGAGAACACAGTACAAACAATTCAGAATCACAAGTACATTTTTAGGTGACAAGTTATGGAGTGCAGACGATAAGATGCAGAACTATAACAATCATCTTGTAACAATCGTAAACACGGAAACCCACAAGAAAACTGCTTTTGAATTTTGGGGGTCAATTATGAATCCTGAAATCACAACGGAACAGGAATTAATGTTTTCTTTCTATTGCTTTTTGTCAGATGGAGATAGCAGCCGTTACGGGTTTGAAAATTTTTGTTCTGAATTTGGTTATGATACCGATAGCAGAAAAGCATACAAGACATTTAAGGCTTGCGAAAAGTCATTGAAAAAAGCGGAAAGAATAGGCATTGACGAGAACATTGCTTGCGATATTATGAACGATTTACAAGAAAATTATGGATGCTAGGGGGTAGAAGATTATGACAATTACATACGAATTAGATTTAAACAGATTTGAAGCATGGAGCGGTGCAAAGGAAACACTTGAAAGAATCCAACGTGAGGGAAAATGTGAAGAATTAGAAAACATTTTAGAGGAATTATATCCTGATGGAATGACGGAAACAGAGTTAAATGATTTATTGTGGTTTGAGCCTGAAACAGTTTACGAGTGGTTAGAAATCAGAAGCGAAGGACAGATAGAAAAGGAAGTAGAAGAGACAGAAGCGGAGCTTGAGGAAAAATTAAGCGACTTAGAATTTGATCTTGACGATGATTTGACGGAAGAAGAGAGAAAAGACATCATAGAATCATATCAGCCGGAAATTGACGAGATAAAGGAAAGAATCGCAGACTTAAAAGAAGAGTTAGAGGAAATCTAAAAACAGATAGAATTGTAATTTAAAAGGGGGTCGATACTATGTTAAAACGCGTTTCTTTCAATAAATATCAAATATTGAAGTTAATACATAATGTAACAGTTATAACTGCTTCTGATACAGAAGCGGTTATTCTTATACAAAAATAGAAAAGAGGAAAGAAAAATGATATTATTAACTGTTATAGGTATAATCTTGTTATTTATAGGCTTTTCAGCCATTGATAATTTTATTTATAAAGAATAGAAAGGATGAAAATTATGAAAAAAGAAAATTTAAAAATTAAATTAATATTAGTAGGTGGAGTTATAGGAATGTGTTTGTTAGTATCTTCAGGTATAAAGAAGATTGTACAAGCATCAGAATCTCCTACAAACTCAGCAGAAGCAGGAATTCAAGAAATTCAAACAAATAACCCACAATTCCGTATAATGAGCGGAAATTATCAAGATTATAAGATAATTGTAACAACTGATGGGAATATGTGGTTCATAGACGAAGAGTATCAAGAAGAGGAATTGTTACAAATTCTTTTTGATACAAAAGGGACACTTGATATAAAAGATGATGAAATTATTAAAATTAGAAGCATTGATAAAAGGTATACGAAATAGGGGGTGATATTTTGGATTTTGCAAATTGTAACGATAGTTTATTAAAAATCACAGCAAAACTACTAATATTAGGTTGTACAAAAGAGCAAATTAGAGGTATTGTTAGAGATTATTTCAACAGTAAAGGAAGTGAAAAATATGAGTAAATTATCAGGAATGGAAAATATTGAGGGTTGGTACGCTTTATTCCTTGCAATATGTAAAAATTATACGGCTGATGAAGCTATTCGGGCAATATACGGCAAAAACATTACTCGTGAAAGATAATAAATAACTTATTTAAGGCAATAGATAAAGCTATTGCCTTTTTAATGCAAAAAATAAAACGAAAGAAGGAATTAATATGGAAATCATAAGAAGCAATAAATCAAAAGAACAAAGAGAGGAATTGTTTGATTCAATTATGAACCAAATAAAGAATAATAAACATAGGGCATTAACAGAAATTCCTGTTGACTTGTTGGATATTGATGAAGAGTATCAAACAGTACACAGGACAAGCAGAAGCCTAACAAAATTAATTGATAACTGGAACGAAAACAAACTTGAACCAATAACAGTTGTGCCACATCCTGAAGAAAGTAAATTCATAATTGTTAATGGATTTGGAAGATGGCAAGCAAGTCAAAGATTAAATAAGCCGTATAAATATTTAACGGCTATTGTGTTGTTAGGGTCGCCAAAAGATATTAAAAAACGCAAAGCGTTTGAAGCAGAACTGTTTGCATATCAAGACAGAGAAGCAAGCAAAATTTCACCTTTACAACTTCACGGAGCAAAATTAATTTTAAAAGTTGATGAAGCTGTTTTGTTGGAAAAAATGAAAAACAAATATAATTTTTCATATAACGCAGAAGGAGGAAACAAAGAAGGTGGAGTTTTGGGCAGTTATGCAGAAACTTTAAATCTTGCTAAAAAGGGTCAAGACTGTTTTGAATATGTATTTGATATTCTTAATGATGCAGGTTATGACCGTCAAAAGAACGGTTACGCAACATATATGTTGAGAGCGTTGAGGGATATGTGGGAATTATATCCAGAATTTAGAAGGGATACAAAAGTTTATTTGTGGAATTATTTAAGGCAATTAACACCGTCTCAAATAAAAGCAAGTGCTGTTTCAAAATATCCATTGTTAGACCATAGAACAGCTTTAAGTCTTTTTGTAGAGGATGAACTTGTGGAAGCATTAAATTTAAGGCAATTAAGACGAGTTGAAGGTGACAAAGTTATAAACATCTGTCTTGCAGCAACAGTTTAATAAAATTACATATTTAAGATTTTATAGAGTGTATAGTTTTAAACAACTATGCACTTCATTAAGATTTTAAATCTTATAAAAAACATATAAAAATGGAGGTTGATTAGTATGGAATTAAAAAACGTAAATTTTGAAGTATTGGAAACAGTTAGAAGGCAGTGTATCACGTTTGCAAAGGATGGAAATACCATTGTAAAACCTTATAAGACACTTTACAATGTGGAACAGATGACAGGCAAGGCAGAACACAAAACACTTTATTTTGAGGTTGTAGAGGGCAAGGAAACGTGGGAAGAAGCAAGTTATTGTCTATTTGAGGACTTAGGTTGTATATGCAGCAAGGTTGACTGGATTCCTGGTTGTTGTACCTTAGAAGAGTTTACAGAAAAAATAGGAAAGTGGGCATATTTTGGCAAGGACGGACTTCTTAAACGTCTGCAAGAATCAGAAAAAAATGGATGGTATATAAATCTGCTTGACATTGAATTATGTATCATTATGGAAGAAACGGAACTTGCTAAACACTATACAGAATATAGAGAAAATCGCAAAAAAGCAATAGCAGAAGCAGAAGAAAAGAAACGTGCAGAACGTGAAGAAAAGGAAAGAGAAGAGGAAGAAAAACGACTTGCAGAAGTGCAGAAAGTTTTATCTGATGCAGAATATAAGATCTTTAAGCAAGAAGAATTACACAATGAAGAGATAGAAGAGACAACTATTGTAAATGCCCTTATGAAAAAATATGGTGTAAATGTACCATTGAGAACGCAAGGCTGGATCAATTCAAAACTTGCGATGATAGTATTTAAGGATGGAAAAATTTCTTATAAATACTATGGAAAGTCACAGAAGGATAACAGTACAGTGTTCAAAAAATATCTTGTTGAATTGGAAAATGCTATCAATGAAGCTTTGGCAATTCCATTTTGTTAGGAGGTTGTCAAATGGAAAAGATATATAAAACATATATAGTAAAAGCACGGAGAGAAAGCAACGGAAAAATCTTTACATACAAATTCAATGCATGTGGTGAAGTGGATGCACGTTGTTGTTTTCGTGAATGTTACCGACATAATGTATATACTATATTGGATGTATCGGAAGAAACGGAGGGTTAAAGCATGGAAACAATTAAATTTAGAATAATTAAATGTAGTAATGATATGTGCAGAATTGAAACAAGCGACTGCCGGACTATTTATAGAAATATTGCGGATGGTGCTTGTATATGTTCTATCGAGGTTATGCTCGCAGAAATAGAACACATAACAAAAGAAGTTGAAAAATTAGGGAACAACGCAGTATTTATTATGGATTAAAAAGCCAATAGAAGAATCGTTTTAATAAGGAAATTTAACTTGAAAAAATAACAAAATCGTTGTATAATATACAAAACAGAATAAGAGGTGATATAATATAACACTACAACAAAAAATAAAAACTGCTTGTAATATGGCTGAAATGAGTTTAACAGAGTTAGGAGCAAAGATGGGAATGAGTCAGGCATCTATTTCTAAGCGTGTTAAAACTGGAAAATTCACACAAGAAGAACTTGAACAGATGGCTAAAATATTAGGGGCAGAATATAGGGCAGGATTTTATTTCCCAGACGGAAATAAAGTTGAATAGGCATTATGTGAAAGCATAATGTCTTTTTTATATCTTGTCATATTCCAAAAACAGAAAAATATATTCCGAAAAAGTATTGACAATATAAATTGAATATGATAATATAGATATAACGATAAAGGAATTAATAATTCCGAAAAAGAAAATATAGTATGAATAATATTTAGAGTGTGACGGTCAAGTCGTGGAAAATTCAGTTTTTCGCACTCTCTCGACCTTGCAGAAGGTCATAAAAAAGAGATTAAGCTGCCAACTTAACCTCTTTATGGAATAGGAAACTTGAAAGAAAATTCCTACTCAATCTCAACAATTAGAGTATACCAGAAATTTTCAATTCTTTCAAGTCGGAACAATCGTTCAACTATTCCATTAAGGGAAAATATTTCCCATAACTCGCACCTTGAAAACTGAATAGAGGGTTGACTACCTGAACAGTTGCGGTGAATGGGTTGAAATACTCTTGGTAGTGTGTCGGCAGAAGTGACGAACTCACTTAAAACGCTACTACAACATAACAGGGTACGAAATTCGTACTCAATTCAGAAGGACGAAATTCGTCCATTAGAAAAAACAGAAAGGATTGAGCAGAAATGGAAACAAAAGAAATCAAATTTTATGATGATACTTTATTAGGTATCAAAGACGATGACGGAAAAGTTTGGCTTGTTATTACACATTCTTGCAAACAGTTAGGCTTTGACAGTCAAAGAACAAAGTCACAGGGTGAAAAAATTAGAGAGGATAGAGTTCTTTCTAAAGGGGTCGGAAAATTCCGAGTCCTTACAAATGGTGGTGAGCAAGAAGTATATTGCTTAGAGGAAAGATTTGTTCCTTTGTGGTTTGCAAAAATTACACTTACAAGGAAGATGCAAGAAGAAATTCCAAATGTATTTGAAAAGTTGGAAAAGTATCAGTTGGAAGCTGCTGATGTACTTCATAAAGCATTTTATGAAACAGAGGAACAGAAAACAGCATTACATTCAAGTCTTGGTTTAGAGGGTCAAATTGCTACATTGGAACAGAAATTAGAAATGACAGTTGTTAAATTAAATAATGTAGAAAATGCCTTACATACACAAACAGAAAATCTTAATTCTGTAATGGATAATATGACACTGACTACAGTTCAGCAGGGAAGATTGCAGAGAGCAGTTAAAGATAGAGTCAATTATCTTCTTAGTGGTGCTCACAGTAAAGAATACAAAGAAAATTCTAAATTATATTTTATCAATCTTTGGAATGGGTTGAAAGAGAAATTTGGATGTGGAAGTCGCTGGCAAGACTTAAATCCAAAATATTATCAAGAGGCATTTAATTTTATCTCTAATTGGGAATACGAAGAGAATTAAGAAAAAATAAAAGGTAAATGTAAAAGTTTACTTTTTATATATCTTGAAACGCTGTATATGCGAAGTAAATGTGCTTATGCTTTCCACATAAAAGAAAGCAGTTATAAAAGAGAAGTGATAGACGGAAATAAATATAAAAACACATTAAGGAAGGAAGAAAAATTAGAAGCAGATGTGTTATTAACAGTTAGAAATATGACTAATTCACAAAAGAGAAAATTGTATAAATTGATGTGCACTTCAGGAATAAGAGAAAATTCACTTTAGAAATGGAGGATTGATTAAAATGTGTCAACGGAAAACTAAACAAATGCGAGAATTCGAACCAATTCTCAAAGCAAATGGCTACCGTGAAATTAGAAGTAACGGTAGTCATTTTATTTACAGTAACGGAAATAACCAAATTACAGTAAATAAAGACTTAAATAAGATGGTGCGAAGAAGGCTTATAAAAGAGAATAATTTAGTACAAAGGTAAGGTGATATTATGTCAAGAACGCAAAAACAAATTATAAAGTCAACAGAAGAGTGGTTAGACGAAAGATGGACTATTATGAATATGGAAAATCCACCACGTCCTGCGGATAAGGCATATTACGAAGGGGCAGTTAAAGCAGTTGAATTTCTTGGTTATGATTGGACAAGAGATAAAGACGGAAAGCATGATATAAGGAATTGAATGACGAATCTATTTGGAAAATTTTAAGAAAAGAAAGGTTAAAAATGGTGAGATTATGAGTTATCATACATGGACAGTAGATGGGTATGGGATTTGTACAAACGATATTGAAACAACAAAGGAAAAAGTTGAAAAGTTATTACAACTTGCAAATTTTATTTTTTTGATATATAATAGAAGAACAGAATATTAA
The DNA here is from genome assembly GCA_902496345.1 of uncultured Eubacteriales bacterium. GTDB lineage: Bacteria > Bacillota > Clostridia > Lachnospirales > CAG-274 > MGBC114079. The sequence continues at coordinate 7,191 of CABVAP010000038.1, read as the reverse complement.
AAATATTATATAAAATAACAAATTTTAACAACAGAAATATAAATAATTAAAAATGAAAGGTTGGTAGATATTATGTCAGGATTAGGAATGTTATTATATGGTGCAATGAAAGCAATTTGTGGTATAGGTAAGGCAGTTGAAAATAAGCAGATGAAGGATTATTCTTACAAGATTGACGAGAAAGGCAGACCGACTTGGATTGACAGACAAGGGAATACTTATATTAACGGAGAGAAAGTTATACCTACTTACGATTATACAAATCATAAACTTGTCTATGCTGGTAAAAATAGTGGAAAAGTTTATTTTGATCCAGAACAGGCACAGAGAGATAGGTTAGATGCATGGAGCGAAAAAAGAAAACAAGATGCAATAGAGAATGGATGGCTTGCTTACAACAAGTATAATCATGTTTGGAAAAAACAGATTACAACTGAAATATCAACTGGAAGACCTATTGCTACTTTGGACAAAAGATCAGATGGTACTTATTGGAAACAATATGGTAGTATAGATAAACCTAAATATTCAGGAGAGGCTTATGTTGGTTGTTGTCATAAAGTTGGTGAACCAATACAGATAACAAGAGAGGAATATATTGGATTAGATACAGTTGGTGGTAGTCATTTGAATTATGCAGCAAGATATTAAAGTTATAAAGAGACAGATTTTAGTTCTGTCTCTTTTAATTTGGAGAATTATTATATATAGAAGAAAGGAAGTTAATATTATGGCACAGACAAAAAGTTATGCAACAAAGAAAAAAGGAAAAACAGAAGTTTATCCGTTTTGGAATTTGGAAGATATTAAAAAGATGATTGATTGGTTTATTGAGCATAAAGAATGGGACGGTTATTTAATTACAATGTTGGAACTTCTTCTTGGTAGACGAATTGGTGATACTGTTTCAATGAAGTGGTCTGACTTTTATTATGAAAATGGAAATAAAAAGACTGAACTTGATGATGTAGAGGAACAAAAGACAGGAAAGATAACAAGAGTCCCAATTTCTAATATGGTATTTGAAGCTATTGATGTGTATTGTTATAATACAAATACTAATCCAATGGAACATTACAATGAGTATATCTTTAGTTTTTCAGCGAAGACAAGATGGATTAGTAGATATGGTAACGAAATTTATAAAGAAAACAGTCTTGAAAAGTGGTGTGAATTTCTTAATAAAGACTTTTCAGATAAGAGAAAAGAAAAAATATTATCTGATTTTGAAAAGCAAAAGAGATATAAAACACTTGGAGATTATCTTTATTATGAAGTTGAATGGACAGATGTATTGAAATGGCACACAGACTCATACAGAAAGATATTTATGAAAGCTGCTAATGATTGTGAAATACAGTATAAAGTAAGCACACACTCGTTGCGTAAAAGTTTCGGTTGGTTAATCCACAAGATGCATCAGTATGACCCTGATTGTTTGATTACATTACAGAAACTATTCAATCATTCAGACTTACAGACAACAATGGATTATATTGGATTATCTTTTGAAAAAACACAAAAATATGTTGAAGACCATGGGCAACTAATTAAGAATGTGCTTGACGGAAACACAAAGGAAGTAATCAAGAATAGCCCCGTTGTATCATTAAAGAGTGAAGATTTTGGTGATATTATTATGGCTATTATAAATGCAAAAGATATAAGTGATGTTGAAAAGTATCAAATGGCTGTCAATATGGCAAACGAAAAGCGAGTAGTATAAGAAATTAAGCCATCAGAAAATAATCTGGTGGCTTTACTACTATTCAAAATCGAAAGGATGTGATATAATGTGTAGGTACAATATGGGAAATCCAAAGAAACAATCGAGATTTATATGTTTACGTTGTTTAAATGAAAATTACGTTGGTTCAGGAATTCAACGTAATAATCAACGTGAAAAAGGACATATTAAAGATTTAACTTGTATAAATAAAGGTTGTAATGGAATGATAACTAAAAATATCGAAATAAGATATTGTGATGATTTTAATGAAATTATGGGAAAAGCGGAAGAATTACATAGAGAATATTATGGAAAGGTAGGTTGATGATATGATACTTTATAAAAATGTTGATATAAAAGATTTAGAATCAATTTTAACAAAAGGCATTTTAAGTTTAAATGTATCTGGAAATAACAACTGGGATGATGGAAAAAGGGCTGATAATTCATGTGATGTTGTGTATCTATTCAAACCATTAACAGAAGAAAATTCATTTTGTAATTATGGTGTTGTTCTATTGGAAATTGATATTCCTGATGATGAGATAAAAGAAAATCAATTATTAGAAAATGATAGGTATAACGGAAAGTATGTTGAGTATATTGCTGATAAGGTAGAGGTTGACTGTATTAAATCAATCTATATTCCTAAGTTATTTAAAAACAGAATTGATTTACCAATAGAGATTATGTCGAAAATTACTTGGTGTGACATAAAAGCAAATCATTATGGAGATGATGGAAAAGAAAACTGCCCTGTTGAAGTATTTGAACAGTTTGCAAAAACAGCAGAGATTATGGATGCAAGTAGTTTTAATTTCTTTCGTGGTGTTTCAGAGAAGAGAGAAATGATTGATTTGTACGATATACAATATATTTTGTGATGAAAGGATTATTCTATTTGGATTGGAGGAATTGATATGATAAAAACAGGTATAATTAAAAGATTTGATGATTTAGGACGCATTGTTGTTCCTAAAGAAGTTAGAAAACAAGCGCTTAGGAAAATAGATTTGACAAGTGTTCCAATGGAGTTCTTTTATGAAAAAGATGGGACAATAATTATGAAACCAGTAAGAGAAACGGACATGAATTGATTATCTATGGTAATAACATAAAAGAAAAGAGGTGTTTAAATGATTAATTATAGAAATGAAATTTATAGTGAAGTACACGATGAAAAATCAGAAAGAAATTTACAATTAGCTAAAAAATATATGTCTTATATTTATGAGGATTCAAGAAGTTATAAAGATGCTATGGTCAGAGGAGATTACAATAAAGCCGTAGCTGATGCGGAACAAGTAGGAGAAAAAGCAATAAAAGCAATAGCTCAAAAAAATGGTAAATTAAGTAATACGATGAAAAGTGGGAAAACATGGTCATGATATATATTATATTGTAAGAGAAAGCGGTAGCGATATAAAAATACCTAAAGAAAATTTGCGAGAATTGAGCAATGGGTATTTTACGGCTAGATATCCAGAAGGAAAAAAGAAATACAATAAAGATAAAGCAGAAAGGTGTGGCAAAACTGCTTGTGAATTATTAGATAAAGCAATTGAAGAATTAGACATATCAAATGATGAGCTAGATAAAGAACTTGGAGGTAAAGAAAAAAAGGAAAATATTGATGATTTTAAATCATGGAATAGATTGATGGAATAATAGTTTCAAAGCCGTTTGAACGGCAGAAAATGGAGGAAATATATGACAGTAAAAGAACTTTTTAGTTTGTATAAAAAAGATTGTATATATGATGTAAAAATTGATTTAGTGGATGAAAAAATGAACACATATGAAACATTTTCTGAAGTGCCAACTGATGTTTTAGATAAAGAAGTTATTAATTTTTCTGTTGATGGGTGCATACTTAGAATTGAAACGAAAGATTACACTTACTTTGAACCTTGCTATATTGGAAAGAATACAGAAAAACAATTTATTTCAAAAATTAAAGGAATGAATCCAAAAGAGATAATTAAGTTTATGAAAGAATTTTTTGATAACTGTGCGGTCGATTGCAAATCTCAAGATATTAAATCTTATGCGAGTTATTTGTATTGCAAGGAGAATAAATTGGTGTAGGGTAATTTTATACTTAGATTATAGGTTTTATCTTGGAAAGGAAGATGTAATTATTATGATGTATCCATATATGACACTTAATGATGACACAGAAGTCACACATTCAGAAATGTTGAAAGACGGAAGGGTAAAGGTGTATATAGAAACCCCTAATTTGAAAGATGGTTTTCATAATGCTACGTGTTATCTTCCAGATTATACATGGGAAGATATTAATGGTTATTCAGATGCAGAAATGAACTATTTTAAGCAATTGATACGTGATAATGCTCATCTAATTATAGAGTTCTCTAAAGAGGGAGGTATATTAAATGCCTCAAATTTTTAGAATTGGTTCATATATAATTTATTTTTGGTCTAACGAAAATAACCCTCTCGAACCAGTACATGTGCATATTGCGGAAGGTCGTGCAACAGCAAATGCAACAAAAATTTGGATAACAAGTTCTGGGAAAGCGTTACTCTGCAATAATGCGTCTCGGATTCCGCAAAAGACATTAAGAAATATGATGAGATTTATTGAAGCTAACAGTAACACAATAATTAATAAGTGGTATGGACAATTTGGAGAAATTAGATATTATTGTTAAATATAATTAAATTCTAAGTTTTCTCGGCGTTTGGAGGTGCATAAATGAAAATTGATGATATGATAGAACAATTACAAATATTCAAAAAAGAATTTGGTAATTTGGATGTATTTATACCAGAAGTCATTGAGCAATCTGATTATAGAAGTTATAGTAGAAAGACAATTTTTAAAGATTGTAGAATATTAGTTTGTAGCTATAAGCCATTGGAATATGCTATTGTTATAGATAAATGCCAATAAATTTAGATTTCAATTTGGAAAATAAAATAGTAAACAAACACAAAGCATTTGGAGAATATAATATCCAGATGCTTTTTTATTGCAAAGAAACGGAGGAAAGAATATGATAGTAGGAAATTTTAAAGTAAATGGAATAGATTATGTAGTAGTTAAGTTGGAAAATACAACTCATGTTATGCCAAAAAGTGAGTGGAGAAAAATTTGTAAACTATATTCTAAGAAATAATGTTAGAAAGGTTGTGATTTTATGTGTTATAAAGATGAAGTTCAGAGAAAAAATGCGGAGAAATTAGAACAAAAATTAAATAGCGATAATGTTCCTATATTTATTAGAGATTATTTAGAAGATATAGAAAGTAAAGCAGGAGCATTAAATTATTGGTCTGCATTAAGAGATTTTTTGATATGGCTTATTGGTGATGGGGAAATAATCAATAAGAACTCCATTACGGGTATAGAAATAGTAGATTTTAATGTGGTTTATCCACAACACGTTAGTAGATACCTTAGACAAAAAGAAGAAAAAGGTTTATCTCCAACAACATTAGAGACAAGAAAAAATATTATCAGAAGTTTTCTTTCAAACGTTGGATATTATAAAGAATCAACTATTGGTGATATAAAAGAATTTTTCAAGAGAGTAAAATACAAAGGAATTTCATCAAGCAATAATCTTATCAAGAAACTTCCATCAGAAACTCAGTTAAAAAATATGGAAGAAAAGATTATGAAAAAGAATGATGAGTTTGTGAGAGTTCGCAATATGATTATTCTTAGAGTATTAAAGGGAACTGGATTGAGAGAATCAGAACTTGCAGGTTTGAATATCAGTGACTTATACCTTAATGAAGAAATGCCTTATATCAAAATTATTGGTAAGGGAACTTATCGTGAGATTGAAGCAAGAATGGTTTATCTAACAGGTGATGCTGCTAGTGCAATTAAAGAATGGTTAGAGTATAGGAACGGATTGGAAAATATTGTAGATGATAGTGCTGCTTTCGTCAATAAGAATGGAAATAGATTGAGTGAGTATAATATTCAGTCTATTTTTAAGACATATGGTGATGGACTTACTCCGCACATGATCCGTCACTGGTTTGCTACTGTAATGGCTAATACTGGTAATCTTGCGTTCGCTCAACAACAACTTGGACATTCATCACTTGATACAACTGTAAACAACTATGCTAATGGTGCATATGGAATGAAGGACATATTGGCGAATATGTAAGTGATATGGTAGGATGGGAAGGAATGATAGTATGACAATAACAGAAATATTAACAGAAATTCATAAACAAAGAGTAGAATTGGAAGTATGTCAAGAATTGCAACGGTGGTTGTTAGATGATAGAGCGGAATGGATTGACAGAGCAATGGATGCCGAATCTACTGTAAGAGCTATTGGAAAAATCGCAAAAGAGAATAATAATAAGAGTAATGCGATAGAAGGAATCGTTAATATATGTGATTCTACCATTGAAGATTGATTTTATGTTTTTATCTATTGGAATAAAAACTAAAATACTTCCATATAATAAAAGTATACATTATTGACATTGTGAACATATTTTATTATAATGGAGGTATAAAAGGAGATGATGGATATGTTAATGGAACAAGCTACAAATGTAAGAAAAGAGTGGAGTTCAGTATGTGATAGTGTAATACACAACAAACCAAAATTCATTAAGCGTACAAGAGATAAAATGTGGTTTTCTAACCTTGAAACAATGGCTGAAATTTTGAAGATATACCATTTCACTGCTGGAAAATATATTGAAGACGATGGTTCTATTACTTTATCTTTAAATGAAATTGATTTGGTTGAAAATGGAAATAACGAAAAAGAAGCCAGATTAAATTTAGGGAAAGCCATTTTGGAATATTCCGTTGATTATTATAATGAGTATGAATTATATTGTCATAGTCCTAATAGAAAACAACATGTTCCATATATATTTAAAGCTCTAATTATGGACGATCCTGAAAAGATTGGAGAGTTAATCGAATGCCAAGATGGAAAGAATTAAAGAGATTTTGTGATCGTGACGGTTGGGAACTTTATAAAGATACAGACCATTATTTCTATCGAAAAATAGACGATAATGGGGATATTAGAATGACTAAAGTTTCAAAGGGATCTGGTGAAATTCATACAAGAATGTGGAAAGAAATATTAAAGAAACAATTGCAGGTTACGCAAGAGTATTTTAATAGTAAAATATAATAATGAATCAATTTTAAAGCGATACTGTTTATTTGGTATCGCTTTTATTTTTTGCACTAATATCTATTTGTAAATCTAAAGCAGAACATATTTCACATAATGTACTGCTTTTAGGATTGCCATTATTAAAAAATTGGCTTATTGATTGTTGAGATTTATGCATACGGATAGCCAAATCCTTTATTTGTATATTGTTTAAATCCATGTGTTTTTTTATTTCAGCTAATATTTCTTTTGGTGTATTACAAATCATATAATTTAACCTCTTTCAAAAAAAAAATATATATATATATATATATATATATATAT
>CABVAP010000037.1 GCA_902496345.1 uncultured Eubacteriales bacterium | reverse complement strand
TCATCTACTATCTAAACCTGTCGATTTTTACTTACACATAATTCTTCACATTCCCTTTTTTTGTTTATCGCATAAGAATACTTTTTTTCTTACCCTTTTCCTTTGGCTTTTTATTTACTATATGATGAGCCATAATAAAAGATATATTATATAGTATCATCCTTGCCTAAATCTCCTGTTGGATGCTTTCTCGTTTTTTTGCATGAACAGCAACAGATCCGCTGAATATTTAAGGTCACGGAACGATAATTCTTTAAACCATCGAGTATTGTATATTTCTTTTATTTCATCCTTACTAAATTCAACCCGGTTTAAATTTGTGATAATCGATTCATATTCTTCACTACCATCCAGTTTAAAGCGAACTACACGGAAATGAAGTTCATACTCAGGATTATGTTCATCAATAAAATCAAATGTAGATGTAGTAGATAAGAAACGATATTTTTCTTGTTGAGATTTTATATCTTTGGTCTGTTTTCTTGTCAATGTAATATGTAAATCCAAATCAAATTCTTCATCTGGCTGATTGTAATTTCATAAAAAACTGGAAATTGAGTGTATATCTTTCACACGTATCAAAAAGGACTTACCTGAATAATGACATTGGGGTTCTTATACGTTTTGTGTAAAAAAATTTGGATGATATTATAGAAGACATATGTCTTATACTTTCAGATTTAATAATCATGATTGCTATGTAAGAACAGACCCTTTTTATTCTGATTTTTTTAAGGGGGTGTAATTATAAAGAATGCTGTTATAGATGTTTATTCAAATTAGGAAATCATAAATCAGATTTTACTGTGGGAGTTTAATGGAGTGGAAATTGCGTACCCAGATTTTATGGATAATAAAGGCGTATTATATGTTATTTTCAATACGAGTAAGGGAAAAAATCTATCTTCTAAAACTAAATATTATTTTGAGATTATAAATTTAGATTTAGCAATTATAAAAAAATATAATAAAACCCTTACTTCAGCAGTAAAGCGACCTGAAATAAGAAATACATTCTATTCATCCTTGAATACTGATGGATACGTAGAAGTATATACAAAAAAATATCTTTTAAAAGTAAATTAAAGTCTTATCTGCCAAATTTTATTGAGAAAATTATGAAAGGATAAAAAATGAATAAAATAAATATGCCAATATTATATGAACAAAAAAAAGATTGCTGTGGATGTAGTGCTTGTTATGCATGTTGTCCGGTTAAAGCTATACAAATGAAATCGGATAACGAAGGTTTTCAATACCCTATTATCGATGAAAAAAAATGTATAAGGTGTCTAAAATGTATTAAGGTTTGTCCACTTAAAACATAATAACAATTCTAGCAAACACTGCTAAAAATCAATAGTTTTTATACTATATTTGTAAAAAAAAAGGTGAAATCGAAGTAGTTGTAGTAGAACTTGCCGTTCGGATGGTTGCTTTAGGAAATGATGTAACTTGCTATAATCCCAAAAACAAAAAAGTGGGTAAAGGAAAAAATGATAGGAAATATAAGCAAGTTCTTTTTAAATCAGTACCTACAATAAAAGGTTTTGCAGCTATAACGTCATCTGTTTTTGCTTAAATCTTTGCATCTTTTGGAAGATATGATATTGTACATTATCATGCTGAAGGTCCTTCAATTATGTGTTGGTTGCCAAAGCTATTTCGAAAAGGGATTGTAGTAAAGATTTATGGAATTCTAGTTATAATTTTTGCAAGCTAGGAATAAACGCCTTAAATACGGGCTTTTTTGCATGTAAGAATTTGTCACAGATTAAGAAACAATTTGAAACAATTGGGTAAAAAAGCAGTATTAGAGATGATTTTCTGATTAGCTTGTGGACCTAAAAAACATTTATAAGAAGAGGGTGAGAGTGTATATGACAAAACAAAGTAAAATTAAAATTTTACATGTTGCTGAATGTATTGGAGGTGTGGATAAATATCTCCACAGTTTATTAAAATATACGGAACGTAATAAATATGAAACTATTGTTGTTTTATCTCATCTTTATAATGCTAGCGAATATAAAGATATATCCAATCATATTGAACAATTGAATATACCTCATGATATTGGAATAAAAACTATATTATCATCAAAAAAAATACGTAGTATTATAAAAAAATATGACCCAGATGTTGTTTATGCACATTCAAGTATTGCGGGCGCTATAACTAGAATTGCTTGCTTGGGTGTAAAATGTAAAGTCATATATAATCCTCATGGATGGTCGTTTAACATTAAAAGTAAAAAAAGTTGGATTTATGTGGCGTTAGAAAGACTAATGGCAAAGTATTGCGATGCAATTGTCTGCATATCAGAAGCAGAAAAGAAATCTGCGTTAGATAACAATATTTCAAATATAAATAAATTACATATAATTTATAATGGAATAGAAACAAATATAGTGCCTGAAAAAAGTAGAAAAGAGCTTGGTATACCTGAAGATGCATACGTAATTGGTATGGTAGGCAGAATTTGCAAACAAAAGGCACCTGATATTTTTGTAGGAATATCAAAATTTATAAGTGATGCATATTTTTTAATAGTTGGAGATGTATTGGAAGGTTCTTACGAAGAAAGAAAAGAAATTGAAAAAATCGCAAAAGAAAATAACGTCAAATTGAAAATAACTGGCTGGATTGACAACCCGATAGATTATGTAGGAACATTTGATGTTGCTTGTTTACTAAGCAGATGGGAAGGATTTGGACTAGCAATCCCAGAGTATATGATTTGCAAAAAGCCAATAGTTGCTACGAATGTTGATGCATTATCTTATTTAATTCAAAATGAGCAAAATGGTCTTTTGGTTAGTGTGGATAATCAGGAAGAAGCTGCAAATGCTATATCAAAAATAAGAAATAATGATGAATTTAGGAAAAAAATTATCAAAAAGGGATATAAAGATGTGTTTGAAAAATATGATGTAAAAAGAGTTGCATTAGAAACAGACAAACTCATTAATGCACTTCTTGATTAATCTAAAGTAAAACATTATTTGGAGGTATTAATAGTGAAAAGAGTATGTTTAGTAGTTAACGGCTTGAGCTATGGAGGTGTAGAACAAGTATTGTTTAATTATTTAAATAATTATGATAAAGACGAATATGTTTTTGATATAGTTGCACAACGTGAAATATCCGTAGAAAAAGATATACAACGTTTCTCAAATATTGGATTCAATATCAAGTTTGTGACTCATAAAAGGAAAAATTTACTCAAGAATATTTTTGAAATAAGAAAAATATTAAAAAATGGTAACTACGATGTTGTCCATTCAAATATGAGTTATATGAATTTTTATATTCTGTATTTATCAAGAAAATATGGGATCAAAATCAGAATTAATCATTATCATAATGTTTTTAACGGCAAGCACCTAAAACAAATTGTATATTCGGTATGCAACAATTTATGCGATAGGTATTCGACTTGTAATTTGTTTTGTTCGGAGAAGGTATCTGATTATTTTGGTAAAACTACGAAGAAGTCACAAGTATTACCAAATGCTATAAATATTGAACAATTCAAATTTAGAAGATCAACAAGAGATATAACCCGTAAAGAACTTGGTATAAAAAGTACTGATTTTGTATTAGGGCATATTGGACGTTTTACAGATCAAAAAAACCATAAGTTTATAATTGATATTTTTCAAGAATATTGTAAAAAAAATAGTAATGCTAAGCTTTTATTATGTGGAGATGGTGAAATGCTTGGTACGATAAAAAAACAATGCGATGATTATAAGTTAAGTGAAAATGTGATTTTTTTATCTCCAAATTCTAGACCTGAATTGTACTACAATGTAATGGATTATTTCGTATTTCCTTCATTATTTGAGGGGTTAGGTATCACGATTGTTGAAGCGCAGATTAATGGTTTACCATGTATTTGCTCAAGTGTAATACCGGAAGAGGCAATTTTATCAAAAAATGTTAAAGTAGTTAGTTTAAATGAACCTGCGAAAGTATGGGTAGATAAAATTAAATGTAAAAGTACTGAAAGAAAAATTGATTTTGATTATTCTAGATATGATTTAAGTTTACATAAAGCACTTTTATTCAAAGTGTATAACAATCAATGTGAAGGGATATAATTATGAAAATAAAAAAGTCTAGTTTAAAATTAAATAATTATAAATCTAATTTAAGTATGAGTACTCCATTTATACTAAGTTTATGTATTGCTTTTGCTTTGTTTTGTTCAAGTATGCTTGGTCTACAAGTGTTTGGTATTTCTCTTAATAAAATAGGTCTATTACCTTTAGAGTTATATGGTTTATATCATATTTTTCATGTAAAAAAGGGGAAAATACAAGGTAACAGATATATTAAAGCTTTTATAGTTTTATACATGATTCAGATAATAGGATCAATCTTATCGTTAGCTTTTAGAGATTATATATCTTTTTTAGAATGGGAAGATCGATTAGTTAATAATGCGGTTCAATATTTATTTATATATTTCCCAATAGCCTTCTTCGTTTTTTCATATAGTAATAAGAAGGCTTTGTTTTCATCATTTAAAAGTATAATGATAAAGATATGTAGATTTCATGCCATCTACGTTCTCATTCAATTTGTGCTATGGAACACAATTAGTATTAATATAACAGATATTCTAATTAATCAAATGTTTTCACATATATTTGGTAGTTATGGAGTCGCGTATGGAAACACTGGTACTCAGATTTTTTTAAGAATAACTGGATTGAATAGTGATGCTGCATTCTTATCAATACTAATGCTTATTGGTTATTGTTTTGATAAGAATAAAGTATATAAAATATTATATTTTGCAAGTACGATTTTTGCGGTATCTAGAGTAGGGATGTTTTCAATTGCAATGCTAATGTGTATAGAATTATTTTTATACTTAGTTAAGCACAGACATGGAATCAAGCAAAAGGTTATTATTAGATCATTTATCGGTGTTGTTATTCTACTTTTTCCTGTGATAGTTGTGTATAACAATAGTCCTTCTGTACAAAATTATATCAATTTATTATTCGGGAGAATTCTTACTATATTTAATAGTGATGCTGATATTTATGGAACTGGTAGACATATGAGTTATCCGTTCTTATCTATTTATTCGTGGTTTTTTGATTTGAACATAATTGAAAGATTAATAGGTGTTGGAATTAGAACGGAAGGGTTAGTTTTTAACCACAGCCAATACATAGCATCTTTTTTTGATTTCAATCGAACAATGTTGACTAGTGCTTGGGCAATAGAGTGTGATTTTGCATCTATTTTACTAGGTAATGGGATTATAGGTATGTTAGTTTATTTGTATTTGTATATTCAGTTAATAAAATCAAAAGATATGTCTTTAATTTTATTAGGCATAGGCTTATTAGTGTTTGGGATAATGTACGACGTGTTTATATCTACAATAGTACAAACAACTTTAATATTTATTTTTGCTTATAGGGGGGATATGTTATGTGCAAAAAAACAAGTTCAAAGTCATTAATCAGCGGAAAAAGAAGTGAAGTAGAATTTTCAATTTGCATTCCAACATATAAGAGAACTCAATATTTAAAACAAGCTATAGATAGTGTGTTGATGCAAGATGATATTGAGAAATATTCGTATGAAGTAATAGTGGTTAATAATGATCCACAAGATGAGATGAAGGAACTTTGTGAGCAGTATATTGATAACAACAATGTTTACTTTTTTTCTAATGAAGTAAATGTTGGAATGTTAGGTAATTGTAACCAATGTATTAACTTAGCAAAAGGTAAGTATGTTTTATTTTTACATGATGATGATTATCTATTAAAAAATCATCTTAAAGAATTGATGAAATCTATTGAATATGCTAAGAAAAATAACTTAGATGCTGATTGTTTTATACCATCACGCTATGTATTATCACAATCATATTCATCTTTAAAAAAAGCTTTAAAAAATACTCTAAGCTTATTATTTTGTGTAAGAAAAGTGTATAAAAAATATTTAACAAAAGTAGATTATAAGGATGCTCTATTGTCATGGCGAGATTGTTTTCTAGCTCCTACATGCGGTATTTGTTTTTTACATGATAGCTTGCAAGAATATGGAGAAATTAAAGAAGTATTCGGTAAAGCGTGGGATTTTGTGTTTTTATATGAATTTTCAAAAAAATTCAACGTATACATAATGAAAAATAGAACGGCAGTATATAGATTAGAATCTGGAGTTACAAAAAATAAATTTACTCAGTTAGATTTTTATGAATATAATCAATATTTATTGAAAGAATCGGAATTACAGTTTAACAAATATTTTTATAATGAAATATATTGGTTTAACTATAAACGAAACATAGATGAAACAAAAGAACTTATTAGAGATAAAGGAATGTTTGATTTTAATACAAAGTATTCAAGAATAAAGTTTTTATTATTTAAAAGCAAACAAATGATTAACTATTATTTAAGAAATTTGGATGCAGAAAAAATTGTGTCTAAGGAGGACATATTATAATGAAAGTAGTAATTTTAGCGGGTGGATATGGAACAAGAATTTCAGAAGAATCAGCGTTCAAGCCAAAGCCCATGATTGAAATTGGTGGAATGCCTATTTTATGGCATATTATGAAAGGGTTTTCTGAACAAGGATTCAATGAGTTTGTGATTTGTGCCGGTTATAAACAGCATGTTATTAAAGAGTGGTTTGCAGATTATTTTTTACATACATCAGATATTACTTTTGATTTCACCAAAGGAAATGAAATGATTGTCCATAATAAGCATGCAGAAGCTTGGAAAGTAACAGTAGTAGACACTGGATTAAATACAATGACAGGTGGTAGAATTAAAAAAATACAGGATTATATTGGAAATGAATCATTTATAATGACTTATGGAGATGCTGTTGGAAATGTAGATATTAACGATTTAATTAAATTCCATAAAGCACATGGCAAAATTGGAACAATATCTGTATACAACTTCGGTCAAAATAAAGGGGTTCTTGATATAGCTAAAGATGGGAAAGTAAATGCATTTAGAGAGAAGTCTGATCTGGATGGAGATTTAATCAATATTGGATTTATGGTTATGAATCCTGATATTTTCAAAAGAATTGAAGGGGATAATACTGTTTTTGAACAAGAACCATTAAATAGCTTGGTTGCGAATAATGAGTTAATTGCAAGAACACATATTGGTTATTGGCAATGTATGGATACTCTTAGAGAAAAGCAGCAGTTAGAAAAATTATGGAGTTCAGGTAAAGCACCTTGGAAAACATGGGAGGATTAGGCATGTTCGATATTAATTTTTATAAAGGAAAAAAAGTATTTATTACTGGACATACAGGATTTAAAGGATCTTGGTTATGTAAAATTTTAACTAATGTTGGAGCAGAAGTTACGGGTTATTCTCTAAATCCTCCAACTTCTCCATCATTATTTGAAATTGCTAAAATTGAAGATGATATTCATTCAGTAATAGGTGATATAAGATATTTAGATTCTCTTAAAAGTGTGTTTGATGAAGCTCAACCTGAAATTGTTCTTCATTTAGCTGCTCAACCTATTGTAAGAGATTCTTATAATGATCCAAGATATACATATGAAACCAATGTTATGGGGACAGTCAATATTTGCGAGTGTGTCAGAAAATCTAAAACTGTAAAATCATTCCTAAATGTGACTACTGATAAAGTGTATTTAAATAAAGAATGGAATTGGGGATATAGAGAAAATGAAGAATTAGATGGATACGATCCATATTCTAATTCTAAGTCTTGTTCTGAATTAGTTACTCATTCATACATCAATTCTTTTTTTAATGAGATGGGAATTGCAGTGAGTACAGCTAGGGCAGGTAATGTTATTGGTGGTGGTGATTTCGCTAATGACAGAATTATTCCTGACTGCGTTAGAGCTGCAATTAAGAATGATGATATCGTAGTTAGAAATCCATTCTCAACTCGACCATATCAACATGTATTAGAACCATTATATGCATATTTAATGATAGCAGCTATGCAATATGAAGATAACAAATATGCTGGATATTACAATGTAGGGCCAGATGATATTGATTGCTATCAAACTGGAGCAATTGTGGATGTTTTTGTTTCAAAATGGGGAGATAACATGAAATGGATCAATCAATATGACGGCGGTCCTCATGAAGCTGATTTTCTAAAATTAGATTGTTCAAAATTAAAAGCGACATTCAATTGGAAACCACATTGGAACCTAGATACGGCTATCGAAAAAGTATGTGAGTGGTCTAAATGTTGGATTAATAATGAAGATGTTCGAGCATGTATGGATAAAGAAATTAATGAATTTTTAAAGGAAGGTATTTAAGTGTGAAGCAATAAAATAAGAAAAGGGCAACTTAAAAAGAACACAAAAGCGAACTATATTTAGCTCGAAAATGACAGAATTATTAGCTTGCGGCTAAAATAGGAGTAATTTTATATTCTCCTATAGATTGTAAAAGCTCTAAAGCATATTAAATATCCTGCTTACGAGGCTTAGGGGGATTAGGGTACATCAGTTCCTCATAATCGGATGGATGGAAATCCTTCAAGTATTTGAACATATGAAAAAGGCAGACTGCCATCAATCTGGTAGCAGCGATGTCCGCACGTTTATGACCCCTGCGCTTTTTGATTTTATTATATTTGATCTTGAAGTAAGGATATTACTTATCTTTAAGTGCGGCAAGTGCACATTGGATAAGCATTGGTAAGTATGTTCCAGCATGAGAGATACAGACAGATTTCTTTTTATCGGCACTCGCATTATTTGTCGGGGTAAGACCAATCCAAGAAGTAAAATGTTCTACGTCGAAAAAAACACTCATATCAACACCGGTTTCTGAAACCAGCGTTGTCGCAGAAAGGTGACCAATACCAGGCAATTGAGTTGCAAAATCAATATACACATGGTATTTCGAAGTTCTTTTATCTATTTCAATAGAAAGTGCGGACTTCATATCTTCAAGAAACTGCATGTGACCAAGTGATAATAGGGTTTTGTATGACTGATCATCATCAAGGTGAAAACCTCTGATGGAGTTGAGAATTTCCTCACTTTTCTTTTTCAAGGAACCATGGAGTAAAGATCTGATATGGACTTCATCGACATCACTGGAAGTGAGAAGTTCAGAAAACACGGCAGAAGCACTGACACCAAAAGGATCAGAAACAACGAATGCCAAAGAAATATTGGAAACAGTTTGACAATTCTGCACACGGTTCTTTTCTGAAGATATAAAGTTTGTAATTTTATAACGATAACGAGATAGTCATGAAGTTGACGAAACTCTTAATTGGGCATGTAAGAAGGTTGTACTTCGCCCATTTGAAATAATTCTGCGATATGAATAGAATCTAAGAAATCAGGTTTTTTACCTTTCGGTGATTTAACATACTTTGGATGAGTGATAACAATATCAAAATCACGATCTTCAAGGTAGTTAAATACAGGAATTCAATACTTGCCTGTAGATTCCATACAGACGCAGTGGCAGTCATAATGATCAAGCCAGTCAACGAGTTTAACAAGGTCATAATTGTGAGTAGAGAATTTGCGGTGATGGTAAACAGGTTCCACCTGCATACTTTCAGCGATGATGATTGTGCAAGCTAATTTCTTTTTGTTGACATCAATACCACAAGCAATGGGGTACATCACTCTGCTCATGAAAACCGCCTCCTTTGAAAGAAAGAAAAAGCATTGACTGCCATCTGTGTTCTCAAATATATCGATTCAAATAACAAGATTACTTTATTGGTAAGTGTATGTCCTCAAAGGGAACAAAAGTTTGTGCATGGACAGATGACTGCACAGATAAGAATACGAGTTAAACTAAAAAACAGAAAACATCACTCACCTCCACGTGCTCTATAGTATATTTCTTCTCTAACTATATTATAACGCATTGTAATGGTGCTGGTGTTTCATAAAAATTTGTGCTCACGCATAGCGAGAGAATGGAGGCAAGAATGAAAAATGTCATAGTTACAGGTGCCAATGGATTTATTGGCTCATCATTAATTAAAAAAATAATTCAAAATAATATTTTTGTAGTTGCAATTGATATATCTTTTAAGAATTCTAAATTACCTAAGTCTGATTTAATTAATGCTATCGAAATATCTTTAGATAATGCAGAAGATATAGAAAAATTAATTTCCTCAAAAAAATATGATTGTTTTTATCATTTTGCCTGGGCAGGTGTAAATGGCGGTGATAAAGCTAATCCATATGTGCAATTAAAAAATATTGAAATGACTTTGAATTGTGCCACTATAGCAAAAAAAATAAATTGTAAAAGATTCTTATGCGCAGGAACAATAGCTGAAAGAGCTACAGAATCATTAAACAAGCTAAAAAAAACAAGTGGTGGGATGATGTATGGTGTTGCAAAAACATCAGCACATTTAATTCTTGAAACATATTGTAAGAATATTGACTTAGAGTATGTTTGGATGCAGTTTTCAAATATATATGGTCCTGAAAATAAAACGGGAAATCTTGTTAGTTATACAATAGGTGAATTAGTAAAAGGTAATGAAGCGACTTTTGGCCCTGCAATGCAACCATATGATTTTATTTATGTTCAGGATTTAATTGAAGCTGTATATAGACTTGGAGAGGCAAAACTCAATGAAAATTTTTATTTCATTGGTTCTGGTAAACCTAGAATTTTAAAAGAATACTTAGCTGAAATTGGTGAACAGTGTAAAAAAAGTGATTTAATACGAATTGGTGTAAGAGAAGATGATGGAATTAAATACACTTTCGATATGTTTGACACTAAAAATTTATTAAATGACATTGGTGACTTTGTAACAAAAGATTTTACAGAAGGATTAAAATATACATTAGAGAATTATTAAGGAGACTTGGTATGGTACAGAAATGGAATTTTCAAGAATTAGATTTAAAAGATGCATATTTAATTAAACCATTTTTTGCTTCAGATGATAGAGGTGGATTAATTAAAGATTACAACATTGATGTCTTTAAAGACCATGGCATTAATCACGAGTTGAAAGAAGTATTCTATACTCTTTCAAAGAAGGGTGTTATTAGAGCATCACATTTTCAATTAATTAAACAACAACCTAAATTAGTACGTTGTGTAAGTGGTCATGTATATGATGTTATTGTTGATTTGAGACCAGATTCTCCAACATATGGTCAATGGAGAGGATTCCATCTGACAGCAGAAAATATGGATTCATTACTGGTTCCAGCTTATTTTGGACATGGATATTTAGTAATTGAAAATTCAATTGTAAGTTATAAAGCAACTGAAGTATTTTTTGAAGAAGGTGATTCAGGAATTATGTACAATGATCCTGATATTGGGATTGAATGGCCATTCGAGTTAATTGGTGGAAAAGATAATTTGATTATTAGCGATAAAGATTTAAATTTAATGAGTTTTAATGACTATAAGAAAATTATGGAAAATTATGACAATAAATCAGAAATTGAAGGTCATTTACAGTGAGAAGAATAAAAAAAGTCTTATCTATTAGTATAAGCAAAACATTATTAGTAAATTATAGATATTTTGGATGGGAGGGGTTGGTTAATCCTATCATTATTATATCAAAAAATACTAAATTAAAACGCTTATCAGGTAATGTGTTTGTTAAAAACAAAAAATGTCGTGTATATTTTGGATTTGTAGATGTTGGTATATTTGACAAAAAATATGAAAGAAGTATTTGGGATAATAACGGTATATTTCAATTTGAAGGTTCAGCTCATTTTGGATAAGGAACTAGAATTTCGAATAGTGGGAAAATAGTTTTTGGAGATAATTTTTGTGTTACGGCAAATTCTGCAATAGTATGTGTTTCTAATATAAATTTTGGATCTAATGTCTTATTGTCTTGGGATATTTTAATTTTAGATACAGATTTTCATAAGATATATTCTATAGATGATGAACACCAAATTAATAATCCTAAAAAAATTATTATAGGTAGTAACGTTTGGATTGGTTGTCGAAGCCTAATTTTGAAGGGGGTTGAATTAAAAAACAACACAATAGTTGCTGCTGCTAGTGTAATTTCGCACTCAAATACAGAAGAAAACTCAATTATTAATTCTAATAGAATAATTAAAAATAATGTGATTTGGAAAGAGTAAATATGTAAAACCGCTTTTAATATGTTCTAAGCAATGTTTTGAAGGGAGAAAGTATGAATAAGAAAATTGGTATTTTAACATTTCATAATGCAGTAAATTATGGTGCTATATTGCAATGTTATGCATTGCAAAATGCATTAGAACAAAGAGGATATAATGTGGAAGTAATAGACTATACACCTCTATATTTTAATAAGGTTTTTTTCGACCCTTTAAAGCCATGGGAAGCAATTGGAACAAAAAATAAATTGAAATCTTTAATTAAAGTCTTCATAAGATTTAGGCAACAAAGAAACAATTCTATAAAACAATTTGAATTAAAACAATTTGTTAAAAAGTATTTAAAAATTAGTGAAACAGTAGATTCTGAATTAATAAGTACATTTGATACTATCATTGCGGGAAGTGATCAAGTGTGGAATTTAGAACTTTTGGAAAATGATACAACGTATTTGTTGGATTTTCCAAATGATGTTAGAAGAGTTTCGTATGCTGCAAGTTTTAAAGTGTCTGATGTGGATGAGTTTGCAATTGATGCTTATAAAAAGTATCTTCCCAAGTTTAATAATATTTCAGTAAGAGAAGAAAACTTGAAAGTTTATCTAAAAAATAATCTAAATATTGACTCAACTAATGTTTTAGATCCTACTTTTTTATTAAATATGAAAAAATGGTCAGAACTAATAAATAATAAGAGATTGATAGAAGAAAAATACGTTCTGGTTTATCATGTTAATCAACCAGTTGAATTAGTTTCAAAAGCGTTAGAGTACGCAAAGAAAAATAGTTATAAGGTAGTAAGTTTAAATAGATTGAACACAAAAGATGATTATATTGATTTTAGTTATGCATCTATTGAAGAATTCTTGAATCTAGTAAAAAATGCTGAGGTGGTATTTACGACATCTTTTCATGGAATGGCTTTCTCAATTAATTTTCAAAAAGAATTTTATTTCGAGATTCCTGAAAAATCATACAATAATAACGAAAGATTGTTAGATTTGGCAAAAAAATTGAAATTAATGAATAGGAATATAAGCAACGGTTTAGATGAAAATCCAATAAATTGGGAGAGTGTGACTGATTTACTTGATAAATATGTTGAGAATTCTAATGAATTTTTAAACTATTCTTTAAATAATGAGGAAATGAAGAAATATGAGTAATATTGATTATTTTAATGACAATAAACCTATCGAATCATACATTGCTTATATTCGTGATACAAAATCTAGATTCAATAGTACATCTGGTGGCATTTTTTTTGAATTAGGGAGAAATTGTATTTTAGAAGGTGGATCAGTATATGGAGTTGCATTTGATGATAAATTTTCTCCTCAGCATAGAAGAGTAACAAATTATGAAGATTTGAAGCTACTGCAGGGATCAAAATATCCTCAAAGTAATGTAGGTGATATTTTTGTTCAAGTAAAGAAAGATCTGGACGAAGGTAAGAAAGTTCTTTTTTCAGGGACTCCATGCCAAATAGTGGGATTAAAAGCATATTTAAGAAAATCATATACAAATTTAGTTGCAGTTGATTTGATCTGCCACGGTGTTCCGTCGCCAGGTATTTGGAACAAATATCTTAATTATAATTTTAAAATTGATGAAATAATTGATATAAAGTTTAAAGACAAGTCTAATGGATGGAAACTATGGAGAGTAAGAATAGAGTCAAAAAATGCGTTATATGAAAAAGAAAGAACTGATGATGCATACATGGCTTCGTATATCAATGCTTGGAATATAAGACCATCATGTTATAAATGTAAGTTTAAAGGTCTTGATGGACGTAACTCAGATATAACTATTGCTGATGCGTGGGGTAAAGCGGAAACTGATTTAAGTTTAAACGACAATAAAGGATTATCATGTATAATTATTAATACAGAACATGGGGAATGTGAACTAGAAAAAATAAAGCGACAACTTGTTCATAAAAAATATAGTTTTGAAGATATAGTATCAGGTAATCCTGCATATAATGAATCAATAAAAAAACATTTTTTAAGAAAATGTTTAACAAAAATGACATATAAGAATATTAAGTTGATTGACATTTTGTCGAATGATAATTTATTCGGCAAATTAATCAGTAAAATTAATAGAGTTATAAATAGGAGTAATTAATTATGAGAAAATTTATAATTGGATTAGGTAGTTTTCCGTATAAAAAAGAGTTGGAAAATGTTTTACCAAGGGCGTCTACATTAGGCTTTGATTTTGTAGATACAAGTGATGACTATTTCAATGAAGATTATGTTGGTGACTATGTTAGAGACAATAATTTTAAAGTTTTTACAAAATTCTCTTTCGTTGATCAATTTAAAAATTTTGAGCAACATTTTAATGACTCTAAGATAAAAATTGAAAAAAATGGTACTGAGTTGTATTGTTATTTACTTCACTGGCCATATCCATTTTTATATAAAAAATTATGGTATAAAATGGAAGAGTTGTATTTGTCAGGTAAAGTTAAAGAAATAGGTGTTTGTAATTTTACCGAAAAACAATTAATGAAGTTAATGAAAAATTGTAGGGTAAAACCAATGTATAATGAAATCGAACTTCATCCTTTATTTCAACAAAAAGACACTGTTGAATTTTGTGAAAAAAATGATATTCAAATTATTAGTTATTCACCTTTCGCTAGAATTGATAAAAGACTTTTTGAGAATACTAATTTAATAAATATTTCCGAAAGAGAAAATACATCTATAGCAAATATTATACTGAAATGGAATATAAATAAAGGATATATACCTATTCCAAGTACATCAAAAGAACATCATCTAAAAGAAATGGAACTAGACAAGATTAAACTAATAAATCTGGATAAAGACGATATGAAAATAATTGATAGTTTAGAATGTAATGGTAGAATAAGATTTAATCCAGATACATATTTTTCATTTAAAACTAAAATTAAGTTTTTACTTATTTCTTTAGGAGTGCTATAAATATATGGAAAAGCAGTTGAATAAAACCTCGTTGAAGGTTAATTTTATTTTTAATACTTTTTTACAAATATTGTCCACAATTGCACCTCTTATAACTGCTCCATATGTTTCAAGGGTATTAGGTCCAGATAATATTGGAATTTATAGTTATACTTTGTCTATTAACTCTTATTTTGTTTTAATAGCAGGTCTTGGCACAGCTTCGTATGGAATTATTGAAATCGCTAAGGCCAGAGATTCTACTTACGATAGAAGTAAAACATTTTGGGGAATTGAATTAATTACTGTAATAACTTCTGTAGTTAGTTTGATTTTGTGGTTTTTTATTGTTCTTTTTTATGACGAATATCGTTTTATATTTTTTATTCAAACATTTTATATTTTAGCAATTATTTTTGATATATCGTGGTTCTTTTTAGGTATAGAAAAATTAAAACATACTGTAATAATTAATTCATTTTTCAAAATTATGGGAGTTATTTTTATATTTTTATTTGTAAAAACTCCTAATGATCTATCTATATACATTTTAATATTAGCCTTATCAACATTTTTAGGCAATACAAGTATGTGGATTTTTTTGCCAAAATATATAGTGAAATCCAAGGTTACACAAAAGGATCTATTGGCCCACTGTAGAGGCACGCTTATATATTTTGTTCCAACAATCGCAGCGACAATTTACACAGTTGTTGACAAAACATTGATAGGAATAATAACAAAAGATAATATAGAGAATGGTTGCTATGAACAAGCAACAAAAATAATTTCAATCATTAGAACAATATCATTTACATCAATGAATACTTTATTTAGTTCAAGAATGTCATATTTATTTAGCAAAAATATGAAAAAAGAAATTGAATTTAACTTATCTTTCGCACTTGAATTTATAATGACTCTTAGTTTTGGCGCTTTTTTTGGATTGTGTGCAGTGTCAAAATGTTTCGTACCAGTATTTTTTGGAGAAGGTTATTCTAGAGTCGTAATATTTTTAATTTTAATGTCACTATTGATTCCTATTATGGGAATAAGTAATACAATCGGATATTTATATTATAATCCGTCAGGTAATAGAGCAAAAAGTGCAAAAATACTGATTTTTGGAACATTGATTAATTGTATATTAAATGTTTGTTTAATAAAATTATTTTCTGGAATAGGTGCAATTATAGCGTCTGTTATAGCAGAATTTATAATTACTTATTTATATATTAAACAATCAGATGGGTATATTTCCTTTAATCAAATGTTTAAAATTATATCAAAGAAGTTAATATCTGGAATCTTGATGCTCATGACTATAATTGTTATATCTAAATATTTAGTATATAGCATTTTATCTTTAATAATTGAAATATGTTTAGGAGTAATCATTTATTATCTTGGTTTAATCGTATTAAAAGACACTTTTGCATTAGGTGTTACCAAAAAAATGTTTGTTAGCATACAATCAAAGATAAAAAAATAAGATTATGTTGAAAGGAAAAAGTATATTGTTAAAACTAAAATAAATTTATACAATATATAGTTTAATAACATGAGAATAAAAAAAATGATTTCATTCAAATTTTGGATACCAAATTTTAAAATGTACAAAGAGTTATTTGCAAATGATAGTTATGCATTTTCTACTTTCAGAGATAAAGACGGCGATTTAACTGTACGTGAGAAAATGATGGTTGAATTGAAGGCAGTAAAATTGTTTAGAAAATATCAATCTAATTATGACACGATATGGAGATATTTTTATTCTTTAAGATTAAAAAAATATCAATATAAATATGGACTAGAAATACAAAATAAAAATATAGGAAAAGGTTTTGTTATTGGACATTGGGGTCGAATTGTTATTAATGGTGAATCAAAAATTGGAGATCAGTTTATGGTAACCCACGGAGTTACTATTGGAAGAGACATTAGGGGAAAAAGAAAAGGTGTGCCGACAATAGGAAATAGAGTCGCTATTAGAGCTAATTCAACAGTGGTTGGCAATATCAAAATCGGGGATGATGTATTAATTGCACCAAATACATTCGTAAATTTTGATGTGCCAAGTAATTCTATAGTTATTGGTAATCCTGCAGAAATAATTTTTCGTGATAACGCATCAGAAGGACATGTCGGACGATTACCTTAATAGATATGAAATAAGAAATAAATAAGAAAAAAATGTAGTTAAAGAAGCAATGCCAATAAGTTAAGGAAGTTGACAAAATAAAAAATAGATTAGATGTCTGCACAAGAGATGAAATGTAGATGTCTAATCTTTTTATAAACATATTTAACCCCTGAAACATAGTAAAAAGAGCATTATGAAAAAATATGAGGGCAACTATGCTATATATATCAATATGCTTTTTATAGGATCGATCTTTTTTTATCCACATGACGTTGTTCATAATGGGAATATAGCAAAAGATGTGTAAATAGTAAAAAGCGGGTAAGAATGTAGATACG
>CABVAP010000036.1 GCA_902496345.1 uncultured Eubacteriales bacterium | reverse complement strand
GAGACGGAGTCTCAAGGTTTTGAAAGGTTTTAAGATTTTGACAACTTCTAATTTGTAAAAAATAAAAAACATTGTAACAAAATAGTTATAACGTCAATATCATAATAAAGAAACGGAGGTGTTAATTTATGGATTGTAATTATTGCGTAGGAATTGAACTTAATGTAGAGAACCCATTAGGTGGAGAGGCTTACGTACCTAACCAAAACTTGTGTTCACTGTTTAATGAAGATGAGGCACTTGTAAAGGGTACAGTTTTCCCACAGTTGTATAGACCAATGTGTAAATATTATAAAAAGGGGGTTAGACAATGAGAGAGCAACTTCTTGCCAGACTTACGGCACTAGATTTTAAAGCAGTTGATTTGCAACTTTACCTTGATACGCACCCTAATGATTGTGATGCGATTATGTTATATAATAAAACTATTGAAGAAGCAGAGGAAGTTCGATGTGAATATGAGAGTAAATTTGGCGGATTATGTTCATTCCGTTCACGTTCAAACGATAACCATTTTTCTTGGATAGATAACCCTTGGAATTGGGAAACCGAATTTAATTATCAAGTAAAAGGAGTGGACTGTTAATGTGGATTTATGAAAAAAAGCTTGAATTTCCTGTTAAAATTTGCAAAAAAGACCCAGACCTTGCAAAACTTATTTTAGAACAATATGGCGGTTCAGACGGTGAACTTGGAGCGTCATTACGATATATGAGCCAACGTTTCACTATGGTAACACCGGAGGCAAAAGCACTTTTAACAGATATTGCAACAGAAGAACTTGCACATTTAGAAATGATTGGCTCTATTTGTTGTCAGTTAGCTGGAGAGGCTGAAGCTGAACAAATCAAAAACAGTAAAGCATTTGAGCCTTACTATGTAAATCACGGAACAGGTGTTTATCCAGCTGGTGCAAATGGAGTGCCTTTTACGGCAGCTTATATACAATCAAAAGGCGACCCTATCGTTGACCTTTACGAAGACCTTGCAGCAGAACAAAAAGCAAGAATGACATACGAATATTTACTTACACTTACTGATGACCCAGAAGTAAGGAAACCTTTGCAATTTTTACGAGAAAGAGAAATAGTTCATTTCCAAAGATTTGGTGAAGCCCTAAATAAAGTTCGAGATTGCCTCCTTAATACACACTCAATTTATGTAGGTAAAGATATGTGTCCATCATTTGACGATAGCAATAGAAATGATTGTTATAAAAAAGAACCTTGCAATAACAATTGCAATAAAGACACTTGTAAGAATGGAAACTGCAACAATAACTATAACAACAACTGTAATAGTGGCAATTGCAACAATAACTATAATAATAACTGTAACAATGGAAACTGTAATAAAGGTAATTGCAACAAAAGATTTTAACACAAACTATTTATAGAAAATAAGACACAAAAAGGCTACTGTTTTCACAGTAGCCTTTTCTATATTATAAGTTTTGTAATTTTTCTTTAAGAATTTTGTTTACAGCTTGAGGGTTAGCTTTACCTTTTAATGCTTTCATAGTTTGACCAACTAAGAAACCAAAAGCTTTTTCTTTACCACTCTTGTAATCTTCAATACTCTTAGGATTATTTGCAATAACTTCATCAATAGTATCAGAAACAAGGCTGTCATCGTTAAGCATTAATAAGCCATTTTCTTCAACATATTTAACAGGTTCAACACCATTTTTGAAAATTTCTTCAAATACTTCTTTACCAACGCTTCTGTTAATTTTTCCGTCAGTAATAAGGTTAATAAGGTCAGCAATTTTCTTAGGTTCGATGTCAATTTCTTCCGGTAAAGTTGATGTTTCACTCAAAAGACGCATAAGTTCACCCATAATAAGGTTACAAGCCTCTTTAGGTTTTCCACAAATAGCAGTAGTATCTTCAAAAAGATAAGCGAGCTGTTTAGCAGAAGTGATAACACCTGCATCATATTCAGTAAGACCAAATTCGCTTATGTATCTAGCTCTTTTAGCCTCTGGAAGTTCAGGAAGATTATCTTTAACATTGTTTATCCATTCGTCACTAATTTCGATAGGAAGAAGGTCAGGTTCAGGGAAATAACGGTAATCCTGAGCATTTTCTTTAGAACGCATAGCAAAACTTGCGTCTTTGTTTTCGTCCCATCTTCTAGTTTCCTGAATAACTTTTCCACCCTCTTCAAGGATTTCGATTTGACGTTTTGCTTCATAGTTGATAGCTCTGTAAATAGCTTTAAAAGAGTTCATATTTTTCATTTCACTTCTTGTACCGAACTCTTTTTGACCAACAGGGCGAACAGAAACGTTTACGTCAGCACGCATAGAGCCTTCTTGCATTTTACAGTCAGAAACGCCAAGATACATCATAGTATCTCTAAGTTTAGTAAGGTATGCAATAACTTCGTCAGCACTTCTAAAATCAGGCTCAGAAACGATTTCAAGAAGAGGAACACCACATCTGTTGTAGTCAACAAGTGTACAGTCGTCCCAAGGGTCGTGAATAAGTTTACCGGCATCTTCTTCCATATGGATTTCGTGAATACCGATATATTTTTTCTCACCGTTTACATCAATTTCAACTTTACCATTTTGGCAAATAGGAAGATATAACTGAGAAACCTGATAAGCCTTAGGGAGGTCAGGATAGAAATAATTTTTTCTGTCAAATTTATTATATCTTGTGATGTCACAGTTAAGAGCAAGACCAGCTCTGATAGCAAATTCAACAACACCTTTGTTCATAACAGGAAGACTACCAGGCATACCTGTACAAACAGGGCAAACATGAGTATTAGGTTCGCCACCAAATTCAGTTGTACAACCACAGAATATTTTAGATTTTGTTGAAAGTTCAATGTGAACTTCAAGACCGACTACAGTTTCATAATTCATTATGCTTGACCTCCTTTAATAATTTCAGGTTTTTTCAAATGAAAATCTGTATTTGATTGGAAAGCATAAGCAGCTTTAACTAAAGTAGGTTCGCTAAATGCTTTTCCGATAAGTTGCATACCGATAGGCATACCGTTTTTACCAAAACCACAAGGAACATTTACAGCAGGGATACCGGCAAGGTTTACAGAAACTGTGTAAATGTCTCCTAAATACATTTTAAGAGGGTCAGAAGTATTTTCGCCAAGTTTAAAAGCAGTAGTAGGAGCAGTAGGGCTTAAAATCATATCATATTTTGAGAAAGCTTCATCAAAATTATTTTTGATAAGACCACGAACTTGTAAACCTTTTTTGTAGTAAGCGTCATAGTAACCGGAGCTTAAAACGAAAGAGCCAAGCATAATACGTCTTTTAACTTCCATACCAAAACCTTCGCTTCTTGAGTTATAGAAAACATCAAGTATACCGTCACCTTTATCACTTCTATAACCGTATTTAATACCGTCATATCTTGAAAGGTTAGAACTAGCCTCAGCACAAGCAACAACATAATAAGCAGGGATAGCATAGTCAACTATAGGCATTTCAAATTCTTCAATTTCAGCACCAAGACCTTTAAGAGTTTCGGCAGCTTTAAGAACTGATTCTTTAACATCAGAGTCGATACCTTCACCAAAGTAGTTTTTAGGGATACCGATTTTAAGACCTTTAACGTCACCATTAAAAGAATTAGAAAAATCAAAAGAGCTATCTTTGATAGAAGTTGAATCTTTAACATCGTGACCAGAGATAATCTGGAGAACAGATGCACAATCTTTTATATCACGACCAACAGGTCCGATTTGGTCAAGAGAAGATGCGAAAGCCACAAGACCATATCTTGAAACAGCACCGTAAGTTGGTTTAATACCAGAGATACCACAGAAAGAACAAGGTTGTCTGATTGACCCACCAGTATCAGAACCAAGAGTATAAATAGCCTCTTCTGCAGCAACAGCAGCGGCAGAACCACCAGAAGAACCACCAGGAACTCTTTCTAAATCCCACGGATTTTTAGTTGCTCCAAAGTAAGAAGTTTCAGTAGAGCCACCCATAGCGAACTCGTCCATATTAAGTTTACCAAGGATAACAGCACCGGCATTTTGAAGTCTGTCAACAACAGTAGCATTGTAAGGTGGAACAAAATTTTCAAGCATTTTAGAACCACAAGTAGTTTTTGTACCTTTTGTACAAATATTGTCTTTTATAGCCATAGGTACACCGGCTAAAGGAGAAAGCTCCTCGCCACCGTCAATTTTAGCCTGAACTTCTTCAGCGTTTTTGATAGCTAAATCTTCAAAAACAGAAGTATAAGCATTTACATCTTTATCAGTTTTTTTAATATTATCAAGCATCTGTTTAGTAACTTCAACAGAGCTTACTTCTTTGTTTTTAATCATCTGCCCGATTTCAAGAGCAGTTTTGTTAGAAAAATCCATAGTACACTCTCCTTAATCAACAGTTTTAGGAACTTTGAAACAGCCGTCTTTTTTAACAGGTGCGTTAGCAAGAATAGTTTCTCTATCAGCAGATTCAACAAGCACGTCATCTCTGAAATTGTTAGTAAAAGCAAAAGGGTGAGAAATAGCTTCAACATCTGTAGTATCAAGTTCATTAAGTTTATCAATATAGTTTAAAATTTTACCTAAATCAACTTCAGC
Organism: uncultured Eubacteriales bacterium; assembly: GCA_902496345.1. Taxonomy (GTDB): domain Bacteria; phylum Bacillota; class Clostridia; order Lachnospirales; family CAG-274; genus MGBC114079. Next base: position 13,123 of record CABVAP010000036.1, on the reverse strand, counting down.
TTTTTCTTCTTCCTCTTTTGAAAGTTTAAGTCTAGAGAGGTCTTCCAAATAAGTAATGAGTTCATCATTAATTTGCATAACCAAAATCCTCCTTGAATAGTTTAAATAGTTTGTTTAAAAAGTAAACCCGAATATATTAAGGGTTAAGTCTAGTAATATCTCTAGGGAACATAGAAGTTGCTCTGATGTTCTTTTCATCAATAAGTTTCATAACAAATCTTTCAAGACCCATACCAAGACCACCGTGAGGAGGACAACCCTGTTTGTGCAACATCAAGTAGCTTTCAAAGTCAGCAGGGTCAAGACCTTTAGAAACCATTTTATCAATTTGAGTCTGATAGTCGTGGATACGTTGACCACCAGTTGTAATTTCCATACCTTTGAAAAGTAAGTCAAAACTCAAAGTATATTTTTCGCTTTCAGGGTCGTCCATTGCATAGAAAGGACGTTTTTTAATTGGATAATGAGTTACAAAAACGAAATCACTGTTATATTCTTCTTTAAAGAGTTCACTTATAAGACGTTCTTCTTCTGGTTCTAAGTCATAAGGGTCTTTGATTTTTCTGTTATATTTAGCAGCAATCATTTCTTTAGCGTCTTTAAATTTAACGCAAGGAATTTCATCAATAACAGGAAGTTCAATGTTAAGTTTTTGAATACAATCAGCATAGTTTTCTTTAAGGTAATCAAAAGTAAATTTAAGCATACCTGTTTCCATATTGATAATATCATAAAAACTATCGATAAATCCCATTTCAAAGTCAACACCGATATATTCGTTAAGATGTCTAACTGTTTCGTGTTTTTCAGCTCTAAAAACAGGAGCTATTTCAAAAACTCTTTCATAAACAGGGATAAGCATTTGTTTGTAGAACTGTGGGCTTTGAGCAAGGTAAGCTTTTTTGCCAAAATATTCAAGTTTAAATATATTAGCACCACCCTCAGCACCGGCTGCAACGATTTTAGGTGAAAAGATTTCAGTAAAACCGTTTTGGTCAAGATATTCTCTAAAAGCACGAACGATAGCTGCCTGAAGTCTGAAAACAGTTCTTCTTCTTTCGTTTCTAAGAGTAATAGGACGGATTGGAAGTTCATTTTCGATAGAGATATTGAGGTTTCTTTTGTTAATAGCAAAAGGCATTTCAGCAGCAGGAGTAGATAAAACTTTCATTTCAGAGATAACTACTTCAACACCGTTTACAGCTCTAGGTTCATCACGTAAATCACCAACGATAGAAACAGAGTTTTCTTCTTTAAGAAGTTCTTTTTCTTCTTCGCTGCCGTTTTTATTGTAGAAACATTGAACAAGACCGTTTCTTTTTCTAAGAATAACGAAAGCGAAATCACCCATATCACGTACATTATAAATCATACCGTGGATATGAACACCTTTTCTTGAGTTTTCATCAAGTGCAAGTAATTCAGGAATTTCAAGGTCTTTGCTTGCACTTTGACCATTTACTTTTTTAATCATCTTTAGCTTTCCTCCTAAAAGTAAAACATAGTATACAATAATAACATAAAATAAAAAAACCGCCCTAAAATAAAAATTTCAGGACGGAATAAATAACAAAAATCCGTGGTACCACCCAAATTGGCAAATAGCAAAAGCCACCTACCCTCTCAGATAATGCGTAACGAGCATAAAACGCACCCCTCTAATAAAGCAAAAACCTCTTTCAAAGGGCAAGCTCAGAAGTGTTATTCACAAAAGAGTGTCATAACAAGCAATTCCAGTCACGTTGCCTGCTCCCTGAATACGTTTCTCTTATGTTACTTATCTTCGTCAAAGCCATTAAATCTTTATAATTCAAATATCGAGTGTCATTATATCACAGGTTTTAGCAAAATGCAATAGAAAAATCACATTTTCAATAATTTTTTTAAAGTTTGCAAAGTATAATACTTATGTCATCTTTTTCAAACTTGTTTTTTTCGTTATAGTCATAGAATTCGTTCAAAACACCCTCAATTATCGCACCAAGCGACTCCCCATAGATGTCAATATTTTCTCTAAGACAATTTTTAATTTTTTGGCTAAACTTGTCAGGCTCTTTTTTATAAAAGAAATCAGAAAGACCGTCTGTGTGTAGAAATAAATAATCGCCTTTTGAATATTTATCGGTCTTGTTTTCGTAAGTTGATTCTTTCATAAGACCAATAGGTATACCACCTATTTCAAGTTCGCTTATATCACCATTTTTATTATTAACAAAAACAGGGTAAACTTGACCTGCATTTGAATAGGTAATTTCAAAATTAGTAGTATCAATTATTGCATAGAACATACAAACATACATTTCACTTCCGGTATGTTTAAATATTTTGCAAAATTGTTCATTCATTTCTTGAAGTAAAGCACTAGGAATAGAATGTTTCATAGCAAGTGAGTCAAACATCATAAGTAAGTTTGCTGTAAGCAGTGCAGCAGAAATACCGTGACCAGAAACATCTCCGATAATAAGACCAATTTTATCATCAGACAGTTCCTTAACGCTATAAAAATCCCCACCAACTTCAAGAGCCGGCAAATATTTGCTTAAAATTTTCGTTCCCATAACAGTCATATCTATTTTACGAATAATAGAACGTTGAACACGCCTAGCCATTTTAAGTTGGAAATCGATAACCTCATTTTTTTCTTTAAGCTCTTCATATTGGGATTTTATTCTATCACTAAGGTGTTTAACTCTCAAAAGTGATTTAACTTTAGCAATAAAAATAGTACCATCAAATAACTTTGAAATATAATCATCAACCCCAGAATGTACACACCTCAAAAGAACATCTTTAGTTTCAACAGAAATAAGCATAAGAATAGGTATATAGTTTGTTTCGGTACTGCCTTTAAGCTGTTTGCATATATCGAAACCACTAACATCAGAAAAATCTGCGTCCACTATGATAAGGTCAGGCTTTAGCATATCAATTTTTGCAAGGGCAACCTTACCTGTGTTTGCTGTGTAAACTTCATAGTCAGAATTAGTAAGCAGTTTACTTATTAAATCAACCGTTGTTTCGTTTCCGTCAGCAACTAAAATTTTATCCATCAAACTCCACCTTTTTGAAGAACTTAACGGTACTACCGTTGGTATCAAATTTCAGATTATCAACAAGAGATTTCACAAGCCTTATTCCCCTACCCGTCTCAAGGAACATATTCTCTTCGTTACAACCGTCACTCATAATCTTTTCAAAATCAAAACCAGCTCCCTCGTCAGAAACAACAGTAGTAACTGTGCCACCGTTCACTGTTATAGATAAAGAAACGACTTTATTTTCATCTTTCTTATTTCCGTGTATAACAGCGTTGAATAAAAGTTCACAAAGTATAAGTTTGAAATCCATAAGAGCATCTTCATCAAGTTCAGGAATATTGTTTTTAAGGAATTCAAGGGAACTTTGAACAATTCCTTTGACATTATAAATATTACTTTGAAAAGATACGTTAAATTCGTTTTTAATCATAACTGCCCTCCTTTTTTTTAGGAAAGTAAAAATCTGATTAACTAATCTTTAGTATATATTTTTCTGTCTTGATATGTAATGTCGATTGTTTTTTATAGATTATGTAATAATTTTTTTTATTCTCCAAAAGAATCGTCTATGTGTTTTTTCTCGATAATCATTTTAAAAGATGAATTATCAAAGTCAAAAGCAAGTTTGTCCATAATTGCACCAATAACTTTAAGACTCATCTCATCTTCGTCTACATTTATTTTACTGTCACTTAAAACAGAAAACATAATTTTAACATTATCCTTTGTAAAGTCAAATTCAATTTTAAAATCATTTTTGTCATTCAACTTAGGATTTTTAATTATGTATGTGCAAGCCTCTGAAACTGCGACTTTTATGTCTTCAATTTCTTCTATGTCAAAATTCAAACGATTTGCAACAGAAGAGGCTGTGAGTCTGGCTGCTGAAACGTATGCAGCGTTAATAGGTAAAGTAAGTTTAATTTGTTCATTATTGCTACTCATCAGAATCACCTTCTATTACAAATACTTTATCCAAATTAGTTATTTTAAAGAGTTTGGATAAGCTAGGTTTTAAGTTCTTGAAATAAATTGACTTTTCGTATTCTTTTGTCTTTTTAAGAACAGCAATAAACGCACCAAGACCAGTACTATCGATATACGCTAAATCTTTGCATTCGATTTTAATATCAGCAGGTTTTTCTTCGATAAGCTCAATAAGCTTAGACTTAACCTCAGCCGAATTAAAAATATCGACTTCCCCAGAAATACTAACTAACCAACATTCAGGATTTTCAGAAAATTTATGATTGATTGAAAAATCCATTTTTACCGCCTCCTTAGCTCTTTTTATTTTATTATACCACAAATTTAAAAATATATAAAGATTTTAATGGAAATTATATAAAAAATATGTTAAAATATTTTTATGATTAATCAAAAAACTTTAAAACCTCATAAATTTGCCTAAACTGTACCGATTTTAAATAGGATATAAAAGCATTTTCGCCATATATAAGTTTTAAAGTTTTGAAATTTTTTAGGAGTGAAACTATGAAAGTAGGATATTTAGGACCACAAGGCACATTTACTGAACAAGCTGTTTTAAAAATAGCAGATGTTTCAGAAACGATTCCATTTTCAACTATTTGGGAAGTAATTGAAGCTGTAGAAAATGGGAAAATAGATAAATGCGTTGTACCTATCGAAAATTCAACAGAGGGGTCTATAAACGTAACATTAGATAGTATGATTTTTGACACGAATTTATACATACAAGGTCAAATCAATCTTCCGATAGAGCAAAATTTAATGATAAAAGGCTCAACAGACGAAAAGGAAATATCTAAAATTTTTTCGCACCCACAGGCACTTGCCCAGTGTAGAAAATTTTTAGAAAAAAATTATCCAAATATTGAAACTGTAAACACAAATTCAACAGCAGATGCCGGAAAGTTAATATCATCATCAGATGAACCTTGGGCAGCTATCGGACTATCTAGGGTTTCGGAGTTGTATGGTTTAAAAATTCTTAATAAGGCAATACAGGATAATAACAAAAATTTTACAATGTTTGCGATTTTATCAAAAGAAGATACAAGATATTGTTTTGATAAGAAAAAAGTTTCAATAGCTTTTTCAACTGACAATAAACCAGGTACGCTTGTAAAAATTTTAAATTTATTTGAAATTTGGGACCTAAATATGATAAAAATCATATCAAGACCACTTAGAAATAAATCAGAGGAATATGTATTTTTTGCCGATATAGAAATAGGTACGTCAGAAAATGACATAAAAAATTGTCTTGATATGGTAGAGCGAAAAACATCATTTTTTAAAAATTTAGGTGCTTATGAAGTATATGACTACCGTTGAAATGTTTTATATTATGTGGTATAATAGCTACATACGATATTTTAGGTATATCTTATCTTAGATTTTTCAGAAATCAAAAGACAAAACTTTTGTTTTTTTAAAAAACTTTGGGGGAAGTTTTTTAGAAAATTAAAATTATATAGGGGGATTTGTTTATGGGATTTGCAGAAGATTTTGATGTAACACAAAATATTAAACTTGTCGAAATGTTAAAGAGCCGTTTGCTGACAGCAACAGCAGATTTATACGCAAATTTAGCAGAAGACGAGCCAAATGTCGTAGAAAGAGGAGAAATCCTCTCAAATATGATAATAATAACGTATATGCTTTCAAATCGTCTTGGTCTTTCATATAGCAGTATTGATATAAAGGCTGTAAAAAAGTTAAGACTTGAAATTCTTGAAGAAAATCAATATATGCACGATGATATGTCATCTCTTTTAAGACATTTATACCGAGAGTTTTAAGGAGTTTTTGGAATGATAAAAAATATGGATAGTAATGATTATCTTTTTCCTCACGCAGTAATCGACACTTCTTTGAAGATAATTCAATCAAATCATAAATTCGATGAAGAGTTTGGAATTAAAGAAAACAAAAAAAGCGAAATAAAATTAAATACTTTAATCGAAAATTATAATGTTAAAATGAAGGAGCAAAAAGCTTTAATACGTGCAAAGTGTTATAAGATTTTCACTACTCCTGTAGATAATGGAGATTTACCTCCAATATATTACAATGTTTTTTTAATTTTAAATGAATGCTCTATAGAAAATGAATGTGAACTAAATAAAGTAGCTGTTGGGCTAATTTTTATTGACAATTATGAAGAGATAACAAGTGAGGTTGAAAGTGTAAAGCAACCACTTTTAACTGCACTTATAGATAGAAAATTGAACACAATGGCAACCAGTCTAGGTGGTATAATAAAAAAATTTGAAAATGATAAATACCTTTTTATTTTTGGACAAGATAAACTACAATACTTAAAAGAAAACAAATTTCCGATTTTAGATAAAATACGTGAAATAGATATGGGAAATAAATTTCCTGTCACTTTAAGCATAGGTATCGGTATAAATGGGACTTCTTTAAATCAATCAATGGAATATGCGAGAGCAGCGATAGATTTAACTTTAAGCCGTGGTGGTGACCAGGCACTTATAAAAGATGTAAATAACTATACTTTCTTTGGAGGAAACTCGACAGAGTTAAATACCAATAATCGAGTTCGTGCGAGGGTCAAAGCGTATGCCCTAACCGATTTAATACAAACAGCGTCTAACGTTATCGTAATGGGACATAAAAATTCAGATTTAGATTGTATAGGCTCTGAAATAGGGGTTTACAAAATAGTTACATCGTTAGGAAAAGAGTGTAATATAGTTCTTGATAAAATTACAACAAGTATACGTTCATTCTATGATAGATTATTAAATGAAACAGATTACGCAAAAGATGCCTTTATCTCTGGTGAAAAATCATTAACAAAAATAAAACCAAATACACTTTTAATAATTGTTGATACTCATAAACAAAGTATATGCGAATTTCCAGAAATTATTGATAGAGTAAAAAATATAGTTGTTTTTGACCACCATAGAAAAGGCACAGAATTTATTGAAAACACCGTTCTTTCATATCACGAACCGTATGCCTCATCAACTTGTGAACTTATAACAGAGATGTTTCTTTATATGAATGAAACAATATCACTTTCAAATGTTGAAGCTGACGGACTTCTTGCCGGAATAACAGTCGACACTAAAAACTTTGCATTTAAAACAGGAACAAAAACATTCGAGGCAGCAGCTTATTTAAAACGAAAAGGTGCTGACACAATTCGTGTAAAAATACTTTTCCAAAATTCAATAGAATATTATGCGTTAAAGGCAAAAGTAATTGAAAGTATGCAAATGTATAAGGATAATATAGCAATTGCTGTTTCCGAATCAAATGTAGAAAATCCACCCCTTCTTGCTGCACAGGTTTCCGATGACCTTTTAAATATAAAAGGTGTCGAAGCATCTTTCGTCCTCTGTCAAAATGAGGACAGAGTAAATGTAAGTGCAAGAAGTCTTGGTAAAATAAATGTTCAGCTTATAATGGAGAAACTTGGTGGAGGTGGACATCAGACGGTGTCAGCTGCACAGATAAAATCAAATTCTCTAGCTGAAGCTTTAGAATTATTAAAAACATCAATAAATGAATATTTACAGGAGGTAAATTAAATGAAAGTTATATTATTAGAAGATATTAAAGGTGTAGGAAAAAAAGACCAAATTATAAATGCAAGTGACGGTTATGCAAGAAACTTCCTTTTTGCAAAAAATAAAGCACTTGAGGCAACACCTAACAATTTAAGACAACTTGAGCATAAACAAAAAGCTGAAGAAGCTAAAAAAGCTGAAGAATACGAAAAAGCTAAAGAGTTAGGCAAAAAACTTGATGAAATAAGCGTAACTGTAGCCGTTAAAACAGGAAACAACGGAAAACTTTTTGGAGCTGTTACAAATAAAGAAATTAGTGCTGCATTAAAAGAACAACACAACCTTGATATTGATAAAAAGAAAATTGTAATAAATGATACAATACGAGCTGTTGGAGAAAGAACAGTTGACGTAAAACTCCATTCAAAAGTAACTGCAAAACTTACAGTTAAAATAACAGAGGCTTAATAAAAATCTTAATATCAAAAAATAATTATTTGCAAATGAAAAGGCACACGATAAAATATCGTGTGCCTTTTCGAGGTAAGAGAGAGTATATATTTTTACAAATAAGAACTAATAACCTTTTTTCAACTTAAGTATATTATATATGAATAATAAGAAAATGTAAAGTAAAATATAATTAAAATTTTCTAATTTTCAAACGATAAAAAATAATTAAATTTCACTATCAAACTAGCTATAAAGTCGACTTTCAAATATTTAAAACATAAAGCAAATTTCCCATTTTTATCCAAAACAGAAAGCTCCAAAGAATTTTTTAAAAATTCAAGGGAGCAATCCCCTAACCTAGTCTTTTATTATAAACTATTCACCTATCGAATTACCAGTGTAAAGCTGATAATAACGACCTTTTTCTTCCATTAATTGTTCGTGAGTACCTCTTTCTATAATTCTACCCTGTTCCATAACCATAATACAATCAGCATTACGAACGGTTGAAAGTCTATGTGCAATTACAAAAGAAGTTCTTCCAGACATAAGAGCGTCCATACCACGTTGAACAAGCTGTTCTGTACGTGTATCGATTGAAGATGTTGCTTCGTCTAGTATTAAAATTGGAGGGTCAGCAACTGCTGCTCTTGCGATAGAGATAAGCTGACGTTGACCTTGTGAAAGGTTTGCACCTCCTCCACGCAAAATAGTTTGATAACCATTAGGAAGTCTTTTTATAAATCCGTGAGCATTAGCAAGTTTTGCAGCCTCTACACATTCTTCATCAGTTGCGTCAAGTCGACCATATCTGATATTGTCGATAACAGTACCTGTAAATAAATTTGTATCCTGTAAAACAATACCAAGACTACGTCTTAAATCAGGCTTTCTAATTTTAGTTATGTTAATGCCGTCATATCTGATTTTTCCGTCTTGTATGTCATAAAAACGATTTATAAGATTAGTTATTGTAGTTTTTCCAGCTCCGGTACTTCCAACAAACGCAATTTTCTGTCCTGGTTTTGCAAATATTTTAATATCGTGCAATACCATTTTTTCTGGAGTATAACCAAAATCAACGCCATCAAAAGTCATATCACCCTGTAATTTTGTATATGTTACAGTTCCGTCTGCCTTGTGAGGGTGTTTCCAAGCCCATACATCTGTTTTTTCTGGAGTTTCTGTTAGATTTCCGTTGCTGTCCTCTTTTGCATTTACAAGCTCAACATATCCATTATCTTCTTCAGATTTCTCGTCAAGCAATTTAAATACACGTTCAGCACCAGCAGCAGCCATAACTATACTACTAACCTGTTGACTAAGCTGTGTTAGCGGCTGAGTAAAGCTCTTATTTAAGTTCAAAAATGCGATAAGAGTACCTATTGTAAGTTCAAAATATCCACTTAAGGCAAGTATACCACCAAATATGGCACATAATACATAACTTATATTTCCCAAATTAGCATTTATCGGCATAGTGATATTCGCAATTTTATTTGCATTGTTTGCACTTTCTCTAAGCCTTTTGTTTAACCTTTTAAACTGTTCTATATTTTTTTCTTCGTGACAGAAAACCTTTACAACTTTTTGTCCTTCCATCATTTCCTCTATATATCCGTTTACTTCTCCAAGGTCTTCCTGTTGTTCAACGAAATATCTACCAGAAAGGGAACTTAATTTACTTGTTGTATATAGCATAATAGCAACCATAATAACAGAAAGCACACTCAAAGGTATATCAAGAACTACCATACTAATAAATGTAGATACCAATGTTATAAAAGAGTTTGCTATCTGAGGTAAACTCTGGCTCATAATCTGACGCAATGTATCTACGTCATTTGTATAGACAGACATAATGTCACCGTGAGGGTGAGTATCAAAGTAGCTTATAGGCAAAGATTCCATATTAGTAAAAAGTTCTGAACGTAACCTTTTCATAGTACCTTGACTAATATTAACCATAATTCTGTTGTATCCATAAGCACAAACTATACCAACAACCACCACAGCAATAACTTTAAATAACGCCTGTGCCAAAGGTGCAAAATCTGGCGAAACTGAATTAGTCAAAGGCATAATATAGTCATCTACCAAAGTTTGCATAAACAAAGTCAATGTCAATGTAGCTAATGCAGAAATTATAATTCCTATAATAACAAGTAAACAGAAGAATTTATAGTTTTTTAACATATAAGCAAGTAGTCGTTTTAATGAGGATACTGGGTTTTTCTTTGATAATTTTTTATTTTTATCCATAGTCTATGCCTCCTCTTTTACATCGTCAAAATCACTGCCATTTTGCATTTGTGCTGTATAAATTTCACGATATATCTCATTTGTTTTTAATAAATTTTCGTGAGTGTCAAAACCATTAACTTCTCCATTGTCAAGAACTAAAATACGGTCTGCATTTTCAATACTTGATATACGTTGAGATACAATCAACTTTGTTGTTTCTGAAATTTTTTCGGCAAATGCCTGTTTTATTTTTGCATCTGTAGCAGTATCGACAGCACTTGTAGAATCATCTAAAATCAATACTTTCGGACGGCTTAACAAAGCACGAGCGATACAAAGACGTTGCCTCTGTCCACCGGAAACATTTGTACCACCCTGTTCAATCCAAGTTTCATATTTTTGAGGTAAACGTTCAATAAATTCATCAGCACAAGCCTGTCTACAAGCCTCTATACACTCTTCTCTTGTAGCGTCTTCTTTTCCCCAGCGTAAGTTATCTAAAATTGTTCCGGAGAATAAAACATTTTTCTGAAGAACCACAGCAACCTGACGTCTAAGAGCGTCCATATCATATTTACGGACATCTACACCACCAACACGAACGGTACCGGATTTTACATCATATAATCTACTTATAAGGCTTACAAAGCTTGATTTTCCACTACCTGTTCCACCAATGATACCAATAGTTTCACCAGATTTTATATGAATATTGATATTATGAAGTGTATTTTCTTCACTTTCTGCTCTGTAAGAAAAATCCACATTATCAAAATCTATACTTCCGTCAGCAACAACTTCTACAGGTTTTTCAGGATTATCTAAGTCAGGTTTTTCGTTTAATACCTCAACAATTCTTTTTGCACTGGCAGTACTTAAAGAGAGCATTACAAATACCATAGAAAGCATCATAAGTGACATCATCATACTTAATATATAGCTAAAAAGAGAAGTCAAGTTACCTGTTGTCAATGTACCACCAACAATATCTTTAGCACCGAACCAAGATAAAGCAACTATACAGCCATAAATAACAAACATCATAACAGGTGCATTGAATGATAAAATAGATTCAGCCTTTACAAATAAACGATATAAAGCCTCTGCAGCCTTATTAAATTTTTTATTTTCGTGGTCTTCACGAACATAAGCTTTTACAACTCTGATTGCTGAAATATTTTCTTGTACACTGGCATTTAAGCTATCATACTTATTAAACACCTCTTGAAAAACCGGCATAGCCTTTTTAATAATAGTGCCAAGCAAGACAGCAAGAACAACCATAGCTCCTAAAAAAATTAAACTAAGTTTAACATTTATAAAGAAGCACATAACCATACTAATTATAAGCATAATTGGGGCACGAACAGCGATACGTATTGACATCTGATACGCATTTTGAAGGTTTGTTACATCTGTTGTCATACGAGTTACAAGACCAGCCGTACTAAATTTATCTATGTTAGAAAAAGAAAAAGTTTGAATTTTTCCAAACATTTTATTACGTATATTACAGGCAAAACCAGAAGATGCAGAAGCAGCATATTTTCCAGCCTGTATTCCAAAGAACAAGCTGAAAAAAGCACATACAAGCATAATCCCACCATATATAAGGATTTTTTCCATATCATTATTATGAATACCCCTGTCTATAATAGCAGCCGTAATAAATGGAATAAGTATTTCCATAAATACTTCAAGAGCTGAGAAAATAGGAGTCAATATAGAATCTTTTTTATATTCCCCTATTTGACGAATAAGTGTTTTTAACATAAATTTCCGTCCTTTCTTTAATGATTTTAAATATATTAAATATTTTTACTATCGAATGTTATCGTATATTTTTTGAAATAAATACCTCAATTCATTTTGTTCATTTTCATCTAGAGAATCTAACAACCATTGTTCACATTTTTTCATAGACTCTTTTGCGTCATCACATACTTTACGACCTTCCGGCAATATAGAAATATGTTTAATTCTTCTATCATCTGAATCTATATACCCTTTTACAAGATGTTTTTTTTCTAAACGAACAGCAATCCCTGCAATTGTTGCTTGAGTTACTCCAAAAATGCGTTCAAGTTCCTTCAAGGTAAATGAACCATCAGGGGAACAAGACAACTTCGCAAGTATTTTTAATTGGGAAAAGGTAATACCATTTTCAGACAGTTCGTTATTAGCTTTTTTTTCAAAAATGTCATTTATACGTTTTAATAATTCGCCACACGATAAGGTCTCATTACTCACAATAAAACACCTCCTTTTTGTTCCATAGAATGATAACATAATTAAAAGCACACTGTCAATAGTATGCTTTTAAATTTATAATTTATTCACAATATTCATTATTCATATAAATTTGAGGAAACAAAAAATGCTGAACTGATAAAGTAAAATCAATTCAACATTTTTAAAGAATAAAAAAAGCGGGTGATGGGAATCGAACCCACGTCCTCAGCTTGGAAGGCTGATGTTCTACCATTGAACCACACCCGCATAAGCAAGTGCCCAGAGACGGAATCGAACCGCCGACACGAGGATTTTCAGTCCTCTGCTCTACCGACTGAGCTATCTGGGCAAATCTCTTTGCTTAGCTGTCGTGTTTGTTTTTTGTATCTCTCACAACGACAAGATTTATTATAAAGCATAATATTCCATTTGTCAATACTTTTTTCAAAAATTTTTTTATTTTTTTATTTTTCAACCAAAAACCTTGAAAATATCAAAATTAGAAGTTGTAGGGGTAAACCTTTTTAAATAAAAAGATTTTAAAAACCAGTTTTGTGGTGGTTTTAGTCTTTGGCTTATAATCCGATTACATCGGAAATCTATTTATTTGCCTACGGCGTGGTACTT
>CABVAP010000035.1 GCA_902496345.1 uncultured Eubacteriales bacterium | reverse complement strand
TCGAAACCCCCCAGGTTTTTGGGTACTTTTTGCAGTCAAAAAGTACCACGCCGTAGGCAAATAAATAGATTTCCGATAAAATCGGATATAAGCAGAAAAATTAAACCCACCACAAAACTAGTTTTTGAAATCTTTTTACTCAAAAAAATTTACCCCTACAAACCCTAATTTTTAAAAACGCAACACCTTTCCCTTTACAATGCTTAAAATTGTTTTTCCCTTTACGACCTTGCCGTCATAAGGTGAATATTTCGCACGAGAGAAGAAGTCCATTCCCTTTATTTCAAATTCGTTGTTTACGTCAACAATAATTATGTCAGCATCGTTTCCCTTTTTGATACAACCCTTTTTATTAAGGTTTAGTATCTTTGATGGGTTGTACGATAATTTTTCAATAAATTTTTCAACAGTAATTATCCCTGTTTCGACAAGCTCTGTATAGCTGACAGGGAAAGAAACTTCAAGGCTTGATATACCAAATGCAGCATTATCAAATTCTGTGTGTTTTCTTTCGATTGAAGCTGGTGTGTGACCTGTTTCAATAACGTCTATCGTTCCGTCTTCAATCCCCTCTTTTATTGCCTCAATATCCTCCTGTGTTCTCAAAGGTGGGCTAACTTTTGCAAATGTGTTGTACCCTTCTACAGCATCTTCAGAAAGAGTAAAATAATGTGGACAAGTAGCAGCCGTAACATTTATTCCGTCTTTTTTACCTTGACGAATAAGTTCAACAGCTCCTTTTGTTGAAACGTGAGTTATATGTAGCTTTGCCCCTGTGTCCTTTGCAAGCAGTAAATTTCTTGAAACTATAATGTCCTCGGCAATTTTAGGAATACCAACAAGCCCCATTTTAGTTGACATAATACCATCATTTATAACACCGTTTCTTGACAAGTTTCTGTCTTCGCAAAATGTTACAACAGGAACGCTAAACATTTTTGAGTATAAGAAAATGTTACGCATAAGCTCTGTATCAAGTATCGAATGTGTTCCGTCAGAAAGTCCAATTGCTCCAGCTTTAATCATTTCACCAATTTCGGCAATCTCTTCACCCTCACAACCTTTTGTCATACTTCCGTAAGGAAAAATGTTTACGTCAGCCTGTTCTCTCGTTTTTGTAAAAACATATTCAACAACAGTCTTGTTGTCGATTACAGGTTGAGAGTTTGGTGCAGATACAATTGTTGTAAAACCACCAGACAATGCACTTTTGGAAATAGTTATAATGTTGTTTTTGTTCTCATAGCCAGATTCGCAAATCTTGCTGTACATATCTATACAGCCAGGCATAACAAGGTTGTCCCCTGCGTCAATAATTTCTATATCTTCACCGTCTATATCGTCTATATCAATTTTTGGTGCAATATCTTCGATTACTGTATCATTTATGTAAATATCAACTTTATCGTTGTAGTCAAATTCATTTGAAATAACTTTTGCATTTTTAATTAAGATTTTCATAATGTTGCACCTACCTTATTTGATAAAATATAAAGAAGTGCCATTCGTACAGCAACACCATTTGTTATCTGGTCATCAAGCAGACATCTTTTGTCATCAAGAAGTTGAGAAGATATTTCGATACCTCTGTTTACAGGACCTGGGTGCATAACGATAACATCTTTTTGAGCGTTTGCAAGCGAATTTGCATCTATTTTAAAGAAACTTTGATATTCGTCAAGAGATATAAAACGACATTTGGATTCTTTTTCTGTATCAAGACGCATTGTCATAACAACGTCAGCTCCGTCAATTGCGTCTTTTGTATTATAAAATACTTTAACGCCAAATTGTTCAATTCCGGACGGAATCATAGTAGGAGGTCCAGCAACACAAACCTCTGCCCCAAGTTTCAAAAGTCCCCATATATTACTTCTTGTAACTCTACTATGTGCAACATCTCCGATTATTGCAACTTTAAGTCCTTTAAAGCTACCCTTTTGATTTTTGATTGTCATAAGGTCAAGCAATGACTGGCTAGGGTCTTCATTTATACCGTCACCGGCATTTATAACGGACGCGTGAACATTTTCAGACAAGAATTTTGCACTACCTGCCATAGGGTGACGACAGATAATAAAATCACCACCCATTTGTTCAATAGTACGACCCATATCGTTAATTGTTTCGTATTGGTCAGAAACCTTTGAAACAGTTATGTCAACAATGTCAGCACTCAAATATTGAGCAGCAAGTTCATAAGAGAGTTTTGCACGTACACTTTTTTCGTAAAACAATATTATAACAGATTTACCCTGTAAATATGGAGCTTTCTTATTTTTTTGATTAAGAATGTATTTCATTGTTTCAGCAGTTTCAAGGATATAAAGAATTTCTTCATCATTAATATCCAAAAGACTAATAAAATCTTTTCTTGAATATGCCATATAATCACCAACTTTTTATTTATTTTTATCTAAGTTTTTCTATTAGTTTTTGAAAATACTCTGGTAATGGGCTTTCAAATTCCATATATTCATTTGTCACAGGGTGAATAAACCCAAGGACCCTAGCGTGTAAAACTTGCCCCTGAAGATTAAACGGTTGCTTTTTAGGGCCGTAAACATCATCACCTAAAAGTGGGTGACCGATATACGCCATATGAACCCTTATCTGGTGAGTTCGCCCTGTTTCAAGTTTTAATTCAAGTAAATTAAACTTTCCAAGACGTTCAAGAACTTTATAATGGGTTACTGCGTGCTTAGAATTTTTGTCAGTAACAGCCATCTTTTTCCTATCAACGGGGTGTCTGCCGATAGGCTTATCAACGACACCAAAATCCTCTTTAAAATTGTTATAAACAATAGCATTATAAACCCTTGTCATAGAATGTTCAGCAAGTTGCATTGCAAGTTTTCTATGAGCTATGTCTGTTTTTGCGATGACCAAAACACCAGAAGTATCTCTGTCAATTCGATGAACAATGCCGGGACGCAAAATGCCGTTTATCCCTGATAAATTATCTCCACAGTGGTATAACAGGGCATTTACAAGAGTATCGTCATAATGTCCTGCTGCTGGGTGAACAACCATATTTTGTGGTTTATTCACAACTATAAGGCTATCGTCCTCATATAATATATCAAGTGGTATATTTACAGGTGGCACATCTAACGGCTTTGCCTCTGGTATTTTGACATCAATAATATCTTTAGGTCGAAGTTTGTAATTTTTGTTTATATTTTTGTCATTTACAGTTATGTTTCCGTCAGAAATAAGCTTTTGAATTGTACTTCTTGATAGATTTTCAAGTTCATCGTTAAGAAAAACATCAAGTCTTAAATTTTTGTCACTTTCTTCTGCAATAAAAGAAAAACGTTCCATAGTAAAAACCCTCGTAATCAAAAATTGTGTTTCAAAATTTCTATAAATGCACTATATGGGAGTTGAACCCATCACCTTTCGGTTCGGAGCCGAACGCTCTATCCACTGAGCTAATAGTGCAAAAGTGTTTAATGGCCAAAAAATCCAATAAACAACACTTTTTTAATTGTACATTTAAAAATATGATATGTCAACATTATAGAAAATTTTTGAGAAATGAGCCAAAGAGTTTTATAATTAAAAGCACAAGTTCAAAAAAAACCGTTTTATATGTATAAATTTAATAAAAAATATTTTCAAAAACAAATTTATATATACATATTATACCATATTTTTAAGCAAAGTAAATACACATCTTAATTATATTTAGCAATTGTACTATATAACAAACGTGTTTTTATAGTTTTTGTTTAAATCACAATAGGGCGTAGCAAATTTTTTGCATTTTTCTAAAAAATTTTGCTTGCAATTAGGCTTGTTATCTGTTATAATAATGAACGATGATTTTTTTATTATATTTAAGGAGGTGTCATCAGAAATGGCAAAATGCTCAATTTGCGATAAAGCAAGACAAAAAGGACATAGAATAAGTATTAACCGTAGCCAAGTCAGCAGACGTGCTAACAAAACTTGGAAAGCTAATATCAAAAAAGTTAAAATCGTTGAGAACGGAACTGTTAAATCTGTATACATCTGTGCTAGATGTTTACGTGCAAATAAAGTTACTCGTGCAATCTAATAAATTTTTATTATTTTTCAGAGTTGGTATATTTTAGATTAACAACGTTGTTTTAACATTTTAATTTAATAAGTATACTTATTAACAAAAACTTCCGAATAGGGTTATGCC
Organism: uncultured Eubacteriales bacterium; assembly: GCA_902496345.1. Classification (GTDB taxonomy): domain Bacteria; phylum Bacillota; class Clostridia; order Lachnospirales; family CAG-274; genus MGBC114079. The sequence goes on along the minus strand of CABVAP010000035.1, from coordinate 13,900 downwards.
TTATATCGGAAGTTTTTGTTATGTGCTGATTTTTTTACAAAGTTAAAACCGTGGGCGTTGCCCACACCCACTAGCTTTCTTGAAAGAAAGCTAGGCAAAGAATTTTTGCCGGAAACTACGTTTCCTGTCTTGTTATTGCCTTATGTAAGCAAAAATAAGAATTTGCAAAAATTTTAATTTAGCCACTTTTAGTCAATAGTTTCCAGTAAAAGTTTAGGTCAAGCCTTTTCAATAAGCACCGGAAAGAAGTCCGGACAGCGAAGCTGGCTTTTGCGAAGCAAAAGTGCTGAACTAGCTTGTGGGGTTATGTGGGCAAAGCCCACGGTTTTAAAGGTTTTAATTTTTTAAGATTCTAATTAGGTATAAATAAGCTGTTTCGTGCGTCGCTAGGCATTCTCCAGTCGCCTCTTGGTGATAAAGAAACTGAACCGACTTTCGGACCGTCCGGAAGACAAGACCTCTTGTATTGCTGTGCAAAAAATCTTCTTATAAATGTGTTAAACCATTTTTCAATTACTTCATCATCGTAAGTGCCTTTAAAGGCAACTTTAGCTAAATAAATAATCTTGTCGGCTGAAAATCCCATTCTCATAAAGTTGTAAAGGAAAAAGTCGTGTAATTCGTAAGGTCCAACAATGTCCTCTGTAACTTGTGAAATTTCTCCGTTTTCATCGGGTGGTAAAAGCTCCGGTGAAACAGGTGTGTCTATTATATCTAGCAATGTTTCAGAAATGCTTTCATTGTCAAAATGACCTGTTGGATTGTCAGCAACATATTTGATAAGATACCTTATTAAAGTTTTAGGTATAGAACAGTTTACACCGTACATAGACATATGGTCGCCGTTATATGTTGCAAAACCAAGTGCAAGCTCTGATAAATCACCGGTACCAACAACAAACCCCTTGTACTTAGATGAAATATCCATAAGAAGTTGAGTTCTTTCTCTCGCTTGACTGTTTTCATAAGTTAAATCGTGAATATTTGGGTCGTGTTCTAAATCGTCAAAATGCTTTAATACAGCGTCTTTTATATCTATTTCAAGTAAAGTTGTTCCTAAAGCCTTGCAAAGTTTAATTGCATTTTGATAAGTTCTGTCAGTTGTTCCAAAACAAGGCATAGTAACAGTAACAATGCCCTTGTTATCAAGTCCGAGCATTTCAAAAGCCTTTGCAATAACAATAAGTGCTTGAGTTGAGTCAAGTCCACCGGATATACCAACAACGACACTTTTGCAACCAATGTGTGCAATTCTCTTTTTAAGTCCAAGAGCTTGAATAGTGATTATTTCTTCACATCTCTTGTCACGTTCCTTGATGTCAGACGGAACAAAAGGCATAGAGTCCACATATCTGTTAAGTTCGCAATCTTTTTCCTTAACTTCAAAATACACATTTTTATAACCGTTTGAGCTTGATTGCAAAATTTTAAAACTTGTATTTTTTCTTCTTTCGCTTGCAATATATTGTAAATCTAAATCAGCAAAAATAATTCCATTTTCAAATCTTTTGCTTTCTTTTAAAACTCTACCATTTTCAGCAATGATATTGTGACCTGAAAAGACAACATCTGTTGTAGACTCACCCTCTCCGGCACAAGAATACACATAACCGCACAAAAGTCTGGCAGACTGGCTACTAACAAGATTTCTTCTATAAATATCCTTGCCTGTTATTTCATTACCGGCTGATAAATTAAAAATAACTTTTGCTCCAGCAAGCGTATGATATGATGATGGTGGGATAGCAGTCCAAAGGTCCTCACATAATTCAATAGCAAATACAAAATCGCAATTGTTTTTATCCCTAAAGAGTAATTTTGTACCGAAAGGAACTTCATATCCGTTTATAAAAACAACCTCATTTTCAGGTAAAGCCTCTGTAAACCACCTTTTTTCGTAAAATTCATTATAGTTAGGCAAACTTGTTTTAGGAACAATGCCGATAATTTTACCCTTGTGCAAAACAGCACAACAATTAAAGAGTTTTCCGTCATATTCAAAAGGAATACCAACGCAAATAATAATATCAATGTCAGATGTTTTTTCAGCAATAACATCAAGGGCATCTTTTGCCCCTTGAATAAGCGACTCTTGTAAAAATAAATCACCACAAGTATATCCTGTAACAGACAACTCTGGGAATACAACAGCAGATGCTCCACCCTCGTCTGCCTGAATAGTATATTTAATAATTTCCTCTGCATTTTTAAAGCAATCAGCTACATATACATCAGGTGTCACTGATGCAACACGTAAAAATCCAAATTTCATAATAAGCAAATTCCTTTCAATAATATTTAAATCAAAAAGGGCGTATGTTCAACATTTAATTTTTTCTAGGAAATCTCAAAATCATCTCTGTGCCATTTCCAATTGAGCTTTTGGCTTCGATTTTTCCACCGTGACCCTCCATAATTTCTTTAGCGATAGAAAGTCCAAGGCCATTACCACCCATAGAGCGTGAGCGTGCCTTATCAACACGATAAAATCGTTCAAAGATTCTTTCAAGGTCTTCTTCCGGTATTCCGATACCGTTATCTTTTATGTGAACAGAATACTCTTTTTTGTTAGCTTCAACAAAAATTTCAATTTGAGTATTTTCAGGACTATATTTCATAGCGTTAGAGATAATATTGTTAAGAACTTGATTAACCCTACCAACATCGGCACTTATAATGTATTCAGAATTTTGATTTTCGTCTTCACCAAAAATAATATCTTGCTTTTTGTTTTGTGCCGCGATGTAATTTTGAGTTATACAGTCTTTTATTATTTTTTTCAGATTAACCTTTTCAAAATTAAACTTCATTTGTTTATTGTCAAAATGTGATAAGTCAAGCAAATCTTTAGCCAGGAAAGTAACTCTGTCGGCTGCCGAATTTATAATTTGCAAAAATTCAATAGCCGTTTCTTTATCGTCAATAGCTCCGTCAATAAGTGTTTCTGTGTAGCTTTTTATAGTTGTCAAAGGTGTTCTTATTTCGTGAGAAACATTGGCAACAAACTCCCTTCTCATTTCATCAAGTCGCCTATGTTTTGTTATATCCTGCAAAACAACAACGACACCTTCAAAGCTGTCTTTTGACTTATTTGATTTGTCTATATAGTCACTTTGTTCAAACCTATCCTTTTGTCCATAAGGTATAAAAGATATGCTTAGATACAATTCATTTCTCTTTATAATCGTTTCAGAAATAACATTAGGCTCTAAAGAAATTTTTTCCATATTGGTTGCTTGAAGAAAACTTCTAAGGGTAAGGCCGTAAGTAGGTTCACCCAAAAGCCCATCACATACACTATTAGCGTGTATTAGCCTACCAAAGCAATCAAAAGCCAAAATGCCGTCAGTCATATTATTTACAACTATCTCAAGTTTATTATTTTCATTTTCAAGTTCGGATAAAGTTTTTCTAAGCTCCAAAGCCATATAGTTGAAACTTCTTGTAAGCTGACCAATTTCGTCATTAGATTTAACAGGAACTTTTTCAAATTTCCTACCATGTGCAAGCTGGTTTGCCTTTCTTGTAAGAAGTGCAATAGGTCTTGTGATAGTCGTTGCAAAAATTATTCCAAGGATACTGGTCATAAAAAGTGCAATAATAACAGAAATAACAATAGTTCCGGCTATAGTCATAATATTATTTTTAATGCTTTCGCCGTCAATTTGAACATATATAACATATTCAACTTGATTGTCATTATCAAAAACAGGATAAGCATAAGTAATCCAATCTTTAATTTGTGAATTAAAGTCCATATATTTTTTGTTGGATTCAAAACTTTCTTTTCCAGCAAGTGCTGAAATAACGGCAGAATTTTTATAGTCCATAAATAACGATTTATCAGAAGATGCACTAGATGCAATAGTATTTCCGTCTTTATCAAGTATATTCGCCTGAATATTTTTCATAGACGAACGGACTATAAAAAAGTTATCAAACCCCTTTTGAAATTCCTCAGGGGTATCATATTCACCGATGATTTGCTCTTCAACATAAACGGCACATTGTTTAAGCTCTTCCTCTGCATTTTTTGTTTCTTGAGAATCTGTCATAATAATGATATAAGTACCACTTATAATCATAACTATAAAAACTAAAGTAAGATAAATAAAAACTAACTTCCAACGAATACTTTTCATAAAAACCCTCTAAAAAAATTAAACAGTAAAATAATAGCCAAAGCCTCTTTTTGTAATAATATAACGTGGTTTTCCTGGGTCATCTTCAACTTTTTCTCTAAGTCGTCTTATAGTAACGTCAACTGCTCTGACATCACCAAAATATTCATATCCCCAAACTTTCTCTAGCAAAACTTCTCTTGAGAAAATTTGGTTTTTCTGTGTTGCAAGAAATTTAAGAAGTTCAAACTCACGTACAGTTAAATAAATCGCTTCGCCTCTTTTGTAAACCTCGTATCTGTCAAAATCTATAACAAGGTCGCCGAATTTAGCCGAATTAGCCGAACTTTCTTCTGGTTCTTCTTGCTGTACGTTGTTTCGTCTAAGGTGAGCCTTAACCCTCGCCATAAGCTCCCTTGTTCCAAAAGGTTTAGTAACATAATCATCTGCCCCAAGTTCAAGACCAATTACTTTGTCAACCTCGTCTGCCCTTGCTGTAAGCATAATTATAGGGACATTGCTTTTTTCCCTAACCTTTTTGCAAACTTCATTTCCGTCCATTTTTGGCATCATAATATCAAGCAAAATAAGGTCAGGTTTTTCCTCAACGGCAAGCTGATAACCTCTTTCACCGTCATTGGCTGTCAAAACTTCATACCCCTCTTTTTTAAGATTGTAACCAATAATTTTTACGATACTATCCTCATCATCAACAACTAAAATTTTTCGTGCCATAAATGTCACTCCAATCTATATAAAACTAATTTATTTTAAAATTAAGTTACACACCTTAATTATATCATACTTTGTGAATATTGTAACTATTTTTTTAATTAAACCGATTTTGTTATATTAATAAGTATTATGAGCAAAACAAAAAAAATAATCAATCCGTAAAATATTTGACTATAAACATTTTTTAAAGTATACTAAATACGGTAATTTATACTTAATTCGGCAAAAAGGGTTGATATAAATGCAAAAACTTGAAACTAGAAAAACTATATTTATAGAATGGATATTTGTCTTTTTGTTGGCATTAATTTTATTTGCAAGTGGGTTATATATATATTCGTATAACCTAACTCCAACTATAAAATCAACAAAGGATAAAATAATCTATGTAGATGAAGGGCCACACGAGGAAAGCCCAGAAAAATTTTATAATACAATTAAAAGTGAATCAATTCCCCCAGCCTATTTATATAGGTCAGGAAATGTTGACGCATTAAAATCATATCTAACGAAAAAAAATTCAAAACTAGCTGAAAATCCATATTTTGATGAAATAATGACACAAGCAAAAAATTATAACATAAACCCTTGTTTGCTATTTGCAATAACAGGAAGAGAACAGAGCTTTGTTCCGAAAAACCATAAGTTTGCCAGTAAAATTTCAAATAACCCATTTAACGTTTTCGGAAGTTGGGAGAAATATAACACAAATATAAAAGATTCAGCCGAAATTGCTTGCCGAACAATAATAACGTTGTCAAAATCAAGACCTGCTAATATCGATTTTATCGAATGGATAAACAAACAAAACGGAAGTGGTGGTTATGCCGAAGACCAAATGTGGCATTATGATGTAAAAACATTTTTTGAAATTTTAAATACAGAAATATATTAATTGGATAAGTAAAAGGAAGATAACATAATGAATATACCAAGACAAGTTTTAAAAATAATAGAAACGTTAGAGAATGCAGGATATGAGGCATATATCGTTGGTGGCTGTGTTAGAGATTATATATTAAAAAAAGAGCCAAAAGATTGGGATATAACAACATCAGCATTACCAGAAGAAACAAAAAAATTATTTCCACATACATACGACACAGGTATTCAGCACGGAACAATAACGGTAGTTGCCGATAAAACAAATTACGAAGTAACAACATATAGAATAGACGGAGATTATTCAGATTTTCGCCACCCAGAGAGCGTAACATTTACTGAAAAAATAGACGAAGATTTAAGTAGACGTGATTTCACAATGAATGCAATCGCATATAACGAAACAAACGGCTTTTGCGACCCTTTCAACGGTAGATATGACATAGCGAATAAATTAATAAAAGGTGTCGGCGACCCAGATAAGCGATTTAATGAAGATGCATTGCGTATGCTTAGGGGGATACGTTTTTCAGCACAATTAAATTTTGCTATCGAAGAAAATACATATCTATCAATAAAAAGAAATTCATCTTTAATAAAGAACATAAGCCGAGAGAGGATAAGAGATGAATTTACAAAATTACTTCTTTCCCCAAATCCGGAAAAAATAATAGAGTTAAAAAACACAAATTTATTGTGTGAAATTTTGCCTGTCATAGACGATAAAATAAGCGAAGACTGCAAAATAATAAGGGTACTTAAAAACCTTTCAAAAACAAAATCAGATGATACAGCTTTATTTTATTGTGCAATACTTGCCGATTTAACAGATAAAGAAGCAACCTCTGTTATGAAAAGTTTAAAATTTGATACAAAGACGATAAAAGAAACAGCAACCCTTGTAAAATACTTAAAGTTTGAAATAGAAAAAAACAAATATGAGATAAGAAAGACTATTTCACAAATAGGTGTCGACCTATTCAAAAAACTTATAATTATGAGAAAAGCAACATCAGAAGATGAAACAATATCAAAACAAATAGATAACGTAGAAAACTTATTTAATGAAATTTTAGAAGACAATGACTGTTGTTCATTAAAAGAATTAAAAATAAATGGCAACATCTTAAAATCGCTAGGCATAAAAGACGGTTGCCTAATTGGTACAATTTTAAAATCATTACTTGAAAAAGTTCTGCAAGAGCCAAAACTTAACGAAGAAAACAAGTTGATTGAACTTGCTAAAGAAACACAAAAATAAAGTTAAAAACCTTAGGTTTATCAAACAAACGATAAATCTAAGGTTTTTATTTTATATCATAAAATTATTTATTATATTTAAGTATGAACGCAGGAACCGGCTCAACAAAATGTGAAAGTTCAGCAACGGCCTCTTCATAGCTATTAACAAATTGATATGTGAAAGCACCTTCTTTTGTAGCTCCACCGGCAAGTTTTTTGCCAGAAGCAAACTCAGCATAAAGTACGTGTTGTGTTCCACAGCAATAAGTAATTTCATCATTTGCGTCAATTATTTTTTGTTGTATCAACATATCAAATATTTCTTTGTAATGTTCTGTTGTTCTAACCTGTTTTCTGTAAACATATAATGTATATGGTGGCAATATATTAAGGTCAAAGTCTGTATATTCAGCGTTTAACTCTGCCCTTACATTTTCGATATTTTCAAGTGCATTTTTAACAACAAGCCAATTACCGTCTTGTTTTTTCAAAAGATATTCAGTTGTATCTGTAACATCGTCTGTACCTGACAAAATAACAACGGCATATAAGTCATTTTTTTCAACATATCTAGTTACATAACTAACAGAAGAATCATTTCTAAATGTTTTGATTGCTTCCATAAGTGCATTGTAGTCATCACTACCTGTTGCAGGGTTAGTTATCTGCCCATTATCGATATTATATTTCATAATTATATTTCTAAAATCATCAAAAGGAATTACCTTGTTACCATATCCACTACCATAGACATAGTATCCGTCTTTTGTAGATATTGCTGTAAAAATATCAAGAGTTGTTTTTTTGTATGTTGAGTCAATATCCTGTGGCTTTGCGTATAATATTATAACATTATCAACAGCATTTTCATCACTAACATAACCTAACTCTTTAAGCTTTGATACAGTAACCTCATTTGGTGTTCTTGATACTTCATATTCTTTTTCATCATAGTAAGCTAAAAATCCAGCCCAAGAGAAAAACTCTTTATCATCTTTTGTTTTATTATAAAAACTTTCACAAGATTTTCCTATTGCTTCAATCTTACCTTTAAGCTCATCGTTCAACTCTGGAAGATTTTCTGTGTTTGTATTTATTGTAGGAGCAGAGATTGTTTCAGAAGTTGCCTCTGTCACTATTTCAGATGTATTTTCTTGCGTAGCATCGTCAGAGCCACAGCCAGAAAAAATCCCCAAAGACATCATTCCAACAACCAAAAACAAAAGAGTTTTTTTATTCTTTTTCATTATATTCACTTTCCTTATCTTTTATTGTTTCGTATACATCGTTAAGCTCGTTTCTGTGAACTTCAAGTATTTTTGTTATTTTTTCTTCAAGCTCGTTTGTATCATCTATATAATCAAAACTTATTTCCCAAGTTGGGTTGTAATAGTCTTCTTCCTCTTTTACATTGTCTGCATAATCATCAAAAATATTTGTGTCATAATAATCAAAAATTGCAGAATATTCCCAGTCAGCAACGTCTTTATCAGTAGAAAGCTTTATGTGCATTTTAAGCTTTTCGCTTTCATCTTCTTGAACATATAAATTTACGATTAAATTTTCATTTTCCATTATTGTTAAGCTAGCTAGTTCTTTTTCAAGAAAACCTGTTTTAGGGTCTTTTTGCATAATTACTATAACTGTTTCCATTAAATTCATTTCTCCTAAAAAAATTATTTGTCTATATTATAATACCTGAAAAAAAATATTGCAACAAAGTAACTCAAATTTAATATATTTTTATTAAAACGACAAAATTTCAAAAATTTTATAAAAAAAGTTGTTTTTTATAGCCGTTAGGGGTTATAATAGTATACTACAGGTTTTCTGTCACTTTTACAGAAAATATAAAATATAGAAATACATCGCAAAGGATTTGAAAATATGAACTTTAGAGATTTACTTGGAAAAAAGATATTATTTTTTGACGGTGCAATGGGGTCTATGCTCCAAAAGAAAGGGCTTAAAACAGGCGAACTCCCTGAAAACCTTAATCTCACTAACCCAGAGATAGTTATTGACATTCACTTACAATACTTAAAAGCCGGAGCCGACATTATTTCAGCCAATACATTCGGTGCATATTCAACAAAATATGATAACGTTGAAGAGATAATAAAAGCTGGTATAGACAATGTAAAACAAGCGATTGCACTTTCTGAACTTGAAAATAAATTTATCGCTCTTGATATGGGTTCTGTTGGTAAACTTCTTAAACCTCTTGGCGACCTTGAGTTTGAAGAGTGTTACGAAATTTTTAAACGTTCTGCAATAGCTGGCGAAAAGGCTGGTGCAAACCTTGTTATTCTTGAAACAATTTCCGACACTTACGAGGCAAAAGCAGCAATTTTAGCAATAAAAGAAAATACATCTTTACCTATTGTTTGTACTATGACATTTGACGAAAAAGGTTATGCACTAACTGGTGCTGATGTCAAAATTATGACTGCTGTACTTGAAGGACTTGGAGTTGACGCACTTGGTATAAACTGTGGACTTGGACCTGTACAGATAAGAGGTCTTTTTGATGAACTTATAAAAACAGCGTCTATTCCTATTCTTGTTCAACCTAATGCTGGTCTTCCTAGAATTGAAGACGGACAAACTGTTTATGATATTTCTGATGATGAATTTGCACAGTATATGAAAAAATTTGCCGAAGACGGAGCTTGGCTTATAGGTGGCTGTTGTGGAACGACACCGTCACACATTCAAAAAACGGTTGAACTTTGTAAAGACATAACTCCACCAGCTGTAACAGAAAAAGAGTTCACTATAGTAACATCTTACTCAAAATATGTTATAATAGATAAAAGACCTGTCGTTATCGGTGAGAGAATTAACCCAACAGGAAAGAAAAAATTCAAAGAGGCTCTTAAAGAGCATAATATGGATTATATCCTCAACGAAGCATTATCACAAGCGGACAATCACGCAGACGTACTTGACGTAAACGTCGGACTTCCTGAAATCAATGAAGAAGAAATGATGATAGAGGCGATAAAAACTATTCAAGCCTCTGTAAATTTACCTTTACAGATTGACAGTTCAACACCTGAAGTCATCGAAAAAGCACTTAGAATTTACAACGGTAAACCTCTTGTAAACTCTGTAAACGGTAAAGCCGAAATTATGGAAAAAGTTTTCCCAGCCGTTAAGAAATATGGAGGCGTTGTTGTTGGTCTTTGTATTGATGAGGACGGTATTCCACCAACGGCCGAAGGCAGACTTAAAATTGCCGAAAAAATCGTTAAGACAGCCGAAAAATATGGTATCCATAAAAAGAACGTTATAATCGACACACTTACACTTACTGTAAGTGCCCAACAAGAGGAATCAAGAGAAACTTTAAGGGCATTAAGTCTTGTGCGTGATAATTTAGGTGTTAAGACTGTCCTTGGTGTTTCAAATATTTCTTTTGGTCTTCCTAACAGAAGTCTTGTAAACACGACATTCCTTGCACTTGCGATACAATCCGGACTTAATGCTTGTATAATCAACCCGTTGTCAAAACCTATGATTGATACAATAAGTGCATATAATATACTTTACGGAATCGATAAAGGTTGTACTGAATACATCGCATTACAAAGCGTTGCCGATGAACAACCAGCCATTTCTGCTATGGGCGTTCAGAAAAAATCGGCTGACCTTAAAGACCTTGTTGTAAAAGGTGTAAAAGAGGGTGCATTTGAAGAAACAAAAAAAATGCTTACAGAAGATAAAATTGACCCACTTGATGTAATAAACAACTATATCGTTCCGGCACTTGACGTTGTTGGTGACGGTTACGAAAAAGGTAAATATTTCTTACCACAGCTTATTATGAGTGCTGAAACTGCAAAAAGTGCATTCGCAGCAATTCAAGAATTTTTAAGTGCAAGTGGAAACACTCAGGAGAAAAAAGGCAAAATAATTATCGCTACTGTTCAAGGCGACATTCACGACATTGGAAAAAACATTGTAAAGGCACTTCTTGAAAACTATGGTTTTGATGTTGTGGATATGGGAAAAGATGTACCTGTTATGGATATTGTCGATAAAGTTGTTGAACTCGATGTTCAGTTGCTCGGACTTAGTGCCCTTATGACAACAACTGTTGTAAATATGGAAAAAACAATCAAAGAAGTTAAGAAAGTTAAACCAGATTGCAAGATTATGGTTGGAGGTGCTGTTTTAAATCAGGAATATGCCGATGAAATTGGGGCAGATTTCTATGGTAAAGACGCACTTGCCTCTGTCGCTTACGCACAGAAAGTATTTGCAAATTAAGAGAGGGGTTTTATTTATGAAAATACAAGAATCTGGAGAAAATTATCTAGAAACAATTTTAGTTTTAAAGAAAAGAAATGGTTGTGTTCGTGCAGTTGATATTGCAAACGAACTCAACTTTTCAAAACCTAGCGTAAGCAAGGCTATGTCTGTTTTAAAGCAGGCTGGCCACGTTAGGGTTGATAGACTAAACCAAATTTTACTTACTGACACAGGTCTTGAAATAGCAGAAAAAATTTATGAAAGACATCTTACACTTACAGAATACCTTGTATCAATAGGTGTAAATGAAGAAACAGCAGCTCAAGACGCCTGCAAGATTGAACACGTAATAAGTGAAGAATCTTTCGAAAAAATCAAAGATATAGTTATGGCGAACAGAGCAAAAACTGTACAAAGCTAGAGGTTAAATTTATGAAAAAAATTATAAGTTTTTTTATGGCATTTATGTTGTCACTTATGTCAATATCTGTTGCCACATATTCAGATGTTATAACAGCACCTATCGACAGTAGACCTGTTAGCCTTGATTATCTTAAAGCATTGGCAAGTTTTAATAATGAAAACTTTTTTGCACCGGATAAAGACATTCTTGATATGTTTCCGACAAATGCAAACTATAGTAGATTTGCACAAAGCGATAAAGTTCGTGAACAAATAAGAGAACAGGTTGCAAACTCAAACAATGAAGATACAACTGTTATAATAAATACATCATCTTATATGACAGGTGGGCTTGTCGGCAGTAGATGTGGAATAAACTATGAAGATTGTGCAGAGGCATTATCTGAGCTTGATAGCCTTGTCACAGAATATGACAAACCTAAATATTATGTTAATCTTTCTATGCCTAGAACATTGCCAGAAACAAGAATGAACGAAATCTGGAGAGATAACGAAAAGTATAGAGGTCTTGGATATTTCTATTTGCAGGAAAACCCTAATTGCGAAGACAGCGATTACATAAGCTCTAAATTTTCAAGAATTACCCCTACCCAGCTTATTATGGAATGGAGCTATACTTATAATAAAAAATATGAGCTTGGAGAAAAAAGTTTACAATCTTGGGAAAAATCATTTTTAAAATATTTTGAACGTCTTTATGGCGACTATGAACCGTATAAGACGTATATATCAAATTATAAACTTCCTTTTTCCGTTGTTTCAGAGATTTTTTCTCATCTTATGACATTACAAAAATCAGGCAAAATTGACGAAATCGTAATAAGTAACGATGATTTTCAAATACCTGATTTCATAACATACTTTAGTGGAAAAGGTGCCGACTTTGTAATTAAAGAAAACGGAACACCTATAAAATTTAGTTTTGCAAGAAATTACATAACAAACGGCCCCAGAAGTATATACAAACTTTTGAAAGATGAAAAAGGCATATATGAAGCTGAAAGAGCCTTACAGGGCAAAGGTGAAAATATAAACTTTATTTTTGGGACAGATGAACTACCACAACTAATTTATGCAAGAAATTTATCTAAAAGAAAAAATATGTCATCTGACTTTAATATTATAAGCACAGCGAAAACATCAAGTGTTGCCACATTTGACGTTTTAGGGATAAATTCACTAGTTAAGAACGATTTAAACTTTATTTGTGCAAGTGAAAACAAATCAGATAAAAAAACAGATTTATACATTTTTGATTATTCAAACAAAGAAATTTCAGCAAATGAAATTGCCGAAAAAATGAACGAAAGCAAGAAAAATGGTAAAGATGTTGGACTTATTGAAATCTATGACAGTTCGGTTTCTCAATCCGGCGAAAACCTTTTATTCAAAAAACTTTTGGAAAATGCAAAAACTCAAAATGGAAATATCGGAATAAACGAGCTTGCTTGCTATAGTGCTTGGAATACAAACGCAAATGCAATTGGTCTTGGAGTTGCACAAGCTCAAGTTTACGGAATAATCAAGCAAACAATAGAAAGTACAGCCGAAAAAGATTTTCTTGAAAAACACATAAATTTACTTGCCACACATTGTGCCGAAGACGGCTTTTACACGGTAAGTGGCAAAAGATTACTTTCAAATGAAAGATTTGTCCCTGTTTATGAGGACACACTAAAAAGTGAAAAATTACTCCCTGTAATTGGTTACAACGACATTATTTCAGCCTTTAAAAATGGCAAATACGAAACCAAAAGCAACCGTTACGAAACAGAAAGCTTTGACATAAAAGACTACAACTTCCCTTGGGGCAGACTTTTTGAATGCTATCTTGACTTTGATTGTTTGTTAAAATAAATTGGGGTTTGTTAAAGACCTTTTTAAGACCGTGGGGCTTTGCCCCACCACCCTACTAGCTTTCAGCACTTTTGCTACGCAAAAGTAGGCAACGGCACATTCGCTTGCGTAAAAACAAAATTGAACCGTTTTTGTTTTTACTTGTGCAAGCTCATAATCAGTGCCTTATGCCTATCGGAATTCTTTCCGATGCCCATTGAAAAAAGCTAGGCAAAAACTTTTGTCGGAAACTACGTTTCCTGTCTTGTTGTCGACTAAAGGTGGCTAATCTAAAATTTTCACAAAAACTTTATCTTTGCTAAAACAAATCCATAAACGATTGCAAATAAAAAATTAAATTGCCTACAAACTGCCAAATGTCGGGGGTGCAGGGGTGTTCCCCT
>CABVAP010000034.1 GCA_902496345.1 uncultured Eubacteriales bacterium | reverse complement strand
AGTTAATTTTTATCGTTATTGTCGATTTCAAAAAGCGTCGCAGACTTTTATCCGAAAGCGAAAATCGTATTTTCGCTGAGGAAAACAGCTGTTTTAAGGGCTTAAAGGCCTTGTGCGAAGAAACAGCTGTTTACTCATATAGTTTAATTTGCAAAAAATTAACGATTTTTTGCAAGGCTGTCGATTTTATCAACAGCCTGCAACTTTATCATTAATCTGTTTTTGAAATATTTTTCAAACTACAGTGCATATATTTATAATTATTTTATAGAAAATTTTTAAAATAGGAGGAATTTCGAAAAATGAAACGTTTTAGAAATTTAGCTTTATCTTTAGTAGCTGTTTCAATGATTTTTGCTGGTTGTGGTGGAGAAGAACAAGCTACTGTTGAAATTACAAAAACTGCTGTTGAGGCAAAAGTCGTTGAGGCATCAACTATAAAAAGTGAACTTGTTTATGCCGGTCAGGTTAAACCTAACGATACTGTAAATGTTACTAGTAAAGTTTCAGGTCAGGTATCTAAAGTAAATTATGACGTTGGTGACACAGTTAAAGCTGGCGATGTTATGTTTACACTTGACCAGAAAGACATTCAAGACCAGATTAAACAGCTTCAAGCTCAACTTACAGCATCTAACGCATCTGTTGACAGTGCAAAAGTAAATCTTTCCCACGTTGACGGTGGTCAGAGCCAATCTCAAGAGCTTTCACTTAAAACTGCTGTTGATAACGCTGAAAAATCTCTTTCTAACATTGATGTTCAGATTAAAAATGCACAGGTTTCTATCGAAACTGCTAAAACTCAAGTTGATAACGCAAAAGCATCTCTTGACAATGTTACTGAAAGATACAACAATATGAAAGTTCTTTACAACGCTGGTACTATCACTAAAAATGATTTTGACGCTACTGAACTTTCTTATACACAAGCTCAAAAAGCTTATACACAGGCTCAAAACTCTTATACACAAGCCCAAAATGCTTTATCTCAGGCTCAAATTCAAAAACAACAGTCTGAAACTGCTTACAAACAAGCAAAAGAAAACTATGACATCTATGTTGGTAAAACAACAAAAGAAAATAAGGAAACAGCTCAGGCTGGTGTAAATACTGCTGTTGCTTCAACTGAAGCTATAAAAACTCAAATCAGTATTTTACAATCAACACTTTCTGATACTTCTGTTAAAGCTCCTATTTCTGGTGTTATTACAACTAAAAATATTAGCGAAACTAATATGGTAAGCTCTCAATCTGCTCCTTTTGTTATCGTTGATATGTCTAAAGTTACTGTTGACGTAAACGTATCTGAAAAACTTATCAATGTTATAAAACAAGGAGATGTTGTTGACGTAACTATCCCTACAATTGGTGACAACGTTATTCAAGGTAGAATTAAAACAATTACACCTTCTGCTGATTCAACTAACACTTACCCTGTTAAAATTGAAATTGATAACTCAGACGGTTCTATCAAACCTGGTATGTTTGCTGAAATTCATTTCGTTGAAAGTCAAAAGGACAACACAGTTGTTGTTCCTAGAAACACTATTATAGAAACTCTTGACTCTAAATATGTTTACGTTGTTGAAGACAACAAAGCTGTTAAAAAAGAAGTTGAAACTGGTATCGACAATGGTAACGAAATCGAAATTACATCTGGTGTTTCTTTTGGTGAAAACGTTATCGTAAAAGGTCAGTCTTATGTTGAAGACGGCGAAGAAGTAAACATTGTTGGTGACGGTAGCGAGCAAACATCTTCTGATGATAATGACGGTGCTGACAAAAAAGAGGACAATGCTCAGTCAGATGAAAACAAGGGGGAATAACAGATGAATTTATCTAAAACAGCCGTAAGACGCCCCGTAACAATACTTATGTGCGTTCTTGCAGCGATTGCTTTTGGTGTTATCTCACTTACTAACCTTAAAATGGACCTTTATCCTAATATGAATATACCGGTTGTCTTAGTTATGACAACTTATGACGGTGTTGGTTCTGAGGAAATCGAAACACTTATTACCGAACCTATCGAAAATGCCGTTGGTACGGTTTCTGGTCTTGATGAACTTACGTCTACTACCTCTAATGGTTCATCTATGGTTATGATTCAGTTTGATTCATCTACAGATGTTGATATGGCGGCTATTGATGTTCGTGAAAAAGTTGACCTTGTTAAAGGTAGTTTGCCTGATGATGCAGATGAGCCTATGATTATTAAAATCGACCCTAACTCAATGGTTTCTTTAAGTATCAGTATTTCCAGCGAAACTAAAGACATTACAGAACTTAAAACTTTAGTTGATGACAAAATCACAGATAGACTTGAAAGACAAGACAGCGTTGCCAGTGTTTCTGTTACTGGTGGTCGTGAAAAAGAATATCGTATTATCCTTAAAGAAGATAAAGTAAGAGGTTATGGTCTTTCTGAATCTACCATTAGCAGTATGTTACGTTCTGAAAACTCTAATACTCCTATGGGTAGTATTGAACAGGGTGACAAAAATCTTACTTTACGTGTTAAAGGTGAATTTAAAGATATGGAGGAAGTAAAGAACATTCCTTTTACTCTCTCTAACGGTTCTACTGTTTATCTTAGAGATTTTGCTGATATTCAGGAAGTTTACAAAGATGCTACAAGTGAATCTTATACTAACGGAAAAGAGAGTGTTCTTATCTCTGTTAGAAAAACCTCTACAGGTAACACAGTTAGTATGTCTGCTGCTGTTTTATCTGAACTTGAAAAAATTAAGGCTGAAAACTCTGACCTTGATTTCCTTGTTATTAATGACCCTGCCGACCAGATTAACAACTCTATTTCTAACGTTGTTACTTCTGCCCTACAAGGTATCATACTTGCGGTTATCATACTTTTCTTATTCCTTAGAAACTTCAAGTCAACTCTTGTTGTAGGTCTTTCAATGCCTATTTCAATTATTACGACTATCGCTCTTATGTACTTTACGGGTATGACTATCAACCTTATGAGTTTGGGTGGTCTTACTCTTGGTATTGGTATGCTCGTTGACAACTCTATTGTTGTTCTTGAAAGTATTTACAAGAAGCTTGAGGAGGGTGTTGACAGAAGAACAGCTTCTATTGAGGGTGCTAGAGAGGTTGGTACTTCAATCTTCGCTTCAACCCTTACTACTATCGCAGTTTTCCTCCCTATCCCTGCTTTTGCAGGTGGTATGGTTGCTGAACTTTTTACTGATCTTTGTCTTACAATTACATATTCGCTTACTGCTTCTTTAGTTGTAGCTCTTACTTTCGTTCCTATGTGTTCTTCTGTAATACTTAAACCGGAAACAGCTACTGCTAATATTCACAAAAGAAAGAATATATTTACTATTGCTCTTGATGTTGTTGGTTACATACTTTCTGCCATTGAAGCAGGTTATAAAACCATTCTTGGCAAAGCATTAAAACGTAAAAAGATTACTGTATTTATTGTTATATTATGTATCATTGGTACTGGTTTCTGTCTTCCTTATGTTGGATTTGACTTTATGCCTTCTTCTGATAACGGCCAGGTTTCTATCTCTATTACTATGCCTACAGGTACAAGGGTTGAAGAAACCGGTGACGTTACTTGGAAAATTATAAATATTATTGATGAATGCAGAGAGGCTGAATTCCCTGAAATTGAAAATATTTCTTTCTCAACAGGTGGCGGAAGTGGTATGTCTGCCTTAACAGGTGGTTCTGAAGATACAGCATCTGTTACTATTGAACTTGTTGACAAAGAATTAAGAGAACGTAGTTCTGCTGATGTTGCAAGAGCTATGAGAAGCAAATTTACAAATATTGCCGGTGCTGAAATAGAAGTTGAAGAATCCGGCGGTTCATCAGGTCGTTTCTCAAACGGTGGTCTTGAAATTCAAATTCAAGGTGATGAAATTGATACTTTAGAGGAACTCTCTAATCAGTTTGTTAAATCAATGCAAGGTGTTTCAGGACTTTCTGATGTTAAATCTTCTGTTGAAGAGGCTGCTCCTCAAACTACTATTGTTATTGACAGAAAGAAAGCTGCTGCTTATGGAATAACTGCTTCATCTGTTGCAAGTATCGTAAGAACTGCTGTTTATGGTACTGTTGCTACCACTTATAAAATTGATGGTGATGAATATGACATCAGAGTTATGCAGGATTCTGACAAGATTAACTATATTAAAGATGTTGAAAGTATCCTCATTCCTACTTCAAAAGGCGAGTCTGTTCCACTTAGAGAACTTGCTGTAATTACATCAGAGGAAACTCCTACTACTATCACAAGAGATAATCAACAGAAATATGTTTCTGTTACTGCTAACCTTGATAACATTGACCTTAACTCTGCAAGTAATCAGGTTAAGGCTAAGCTTGACAGTGAAATAATTATGCCAGAGGGTTATACTTATAAATTTGGTGGTAACTCTGAAGATATGAATGAAGCTTTCAGCGGTCTTGGTAGCGCTTTATTACTTGCTATACTCCTCGTTTATATGATTATGGCTGCTCAGTTTGAGGCTTTCTCTTATCCTCTTATGATTATGGGTTCTATGCCTATCGCTATGACAGGTGGTATACTTGGTTTGTTTATTGCGGGTGAGTCACTTTCTATGACTGGTTTCCTCGGTCTTATTATGCTTGCCGGTGTAGTTGTAAACAATGCTATCGTTTTAGTTGACTATACCAACCTCCTTATAAGAGAAAGAGGACTTGACTATACAGAAGCTATGAAGGTTGCTGGTCCTGCTCGTTTACGTCCTATCCTTATGTCAACACTTACTACTGTTTGTGGTATGGTTCCTATGATGATTAGTACAAGTGAAGGTGCTGAAATGATGACAGGTCTTGCTACTGTTATGGTTTATGGTCTTTCTTTATCTACTCTTATCACTCTTTTATTTATACCTGCAATTTATGTTGGCTACAACAACATAAAAGAAAGAAGAAGAGTTAGAAAAGAAAAAAGAAACGCAAGACGTGCTGAAAAGAAACTTGCTAAGATGAGAAACTCTGGCGAAAAAGAAAATAAAGATAAAAAAGAAGAAAAATAAAAAATAGAAAATAAAAAATCCCGTTGAGGTTTAACCTCAATGGGATTTTTTTATTGTTTAAAATTAATATAGTTTTTACAAGAACTCTTTTTCTATCGCAAAAAAGGTTTCAAACTTCCAAAAATGCTTTTGAAGAATTAAAAACCTTGGGGCGTTACCACAAATCCTACCAGCTAGGTCAGTACTTTTGTTATGCAAAAGTCGGCTAAAGCCGACCACATTCTTTGTGGTGCTTATTGAAGAGGCTGAACCTAAACTTTATATCGGCTTCGCCAACTTTATTTATGATAAAAAGATAATTTATCGAAAATCTTATTTTTAACACAAAAGTTAGTGGGGTTGTGAGGTAATGTCCTAAAATTTTTACGCTTGTCTTTTATTGTGAATGTATCTTGCAAAGTAAACAGCAGGTGTATCGGCAAGACTTGTTACAATAAATATTACGTAACTTGAAATACATATATTTATAAGTGTGTCTATATCGTAAACTCCAAAGAAACAAGCAAAAGTAAACAATACGTTGTTTATAAGTTGTGAAATAAGAGTTGAACCGTTATTTCTTAACCAAAGGTATTTTTTAGGGTCACCGAATTTTTTTGTTGTGAAATCCCACCATTTGTGGTATGCCCATACGTCAAATCTTTGTGAAATAAAGTAAACAAGTAAACTTGCAAACATAACCCTTGGTGTGTTTGAAAAGATATCATTTACAGCTGGAAAAATAAAATCGTTCTCGCTTGGAGTGTATAAGAACCAAGACTGACTTAATAATATAAAACAAACTGACGCAAACATACTCATATTTACGGCTTTTTGTGCAAATTTTTTGCCCTTTACTTCGCTTAAAATGTCAGTTATAAGGAATGTTGCACCAAATAAGATATTTCCTAAAGTCTGTTCCATTCCATAGGCATCGATTAAAATAAGTACTTCTATGTTTGCTGCTATAGTTGCCAAAACGGAAAAACAGAAAAGTCCATTTTCTCCAAACAAAACAAACCACAAAACTACAGCCCCGTATATTCCAACTAGGCTTATAATAAGCATTAATTCATTAGTCATTTTTTTCTTCCTTTCATTTTAAAAAAATTGGATAATTAAACAATTATATCAACCAACGCCAAAGTCAGTGTTTTCAATCAAAATATCGACTCTTTCAAGGTTGATATATTTTGGATATAATTTTTCTTTGAATGTTTTAATGACATCTAAATCTGGTTTTACTGGCATACCGTTGTCGACCATTATGTTTACGCAAACTCTATCAAAGTATTTTAAACCAGTTTCTATGTCATTTTCCATAGATTCCTCGGTTTGTCCACTTACTCCGAAAAGTAAACAAACCTCATCAAAATATTCAGAAAGTACTTCTGGGGAAACGTCTGGAATACCTTTTATAAAGTATTTTTCACGGAAATTATAGTCAAAAGTTTCAATGCCACTTTTGATTTTTACTGTAATCCCAAAATTTGAAAAATATTTTTTGAAATCATATATTGTATCTTTATGAAGCCAATGACACTCAAAATGAAGTTTTTTGATTGATTTTTTGACACATATATCTTTTATTAACTCTATTGTCTTTTTATCTAAATCTACAAAACTTCCTGAATTTATCACTTCTAAAACACCATAAACACCCGTTACGTTTTCTAAAACAGACCTATTTAGTTCATAGTTTTTATTATCATCAAGGTCAAAGTCAAGATGATAATCACAAAAGCGACATCTTCTCCATTTACAGCCGTTTCCTCGCAACAATACGATTTCTCTTTTGTTTTTTTCGTTAATTACGGAATAACGGTTTAATTCCATTTGTTTTCCTCCGTTCAATCTTTCTGCGAAATTAATTTCATTTGTACAAAATTATTATAAAAATAAAAAAAGCCCACAAAGGGGCATACGTATAGTGTACACGCAAAAAATACAAACATTTTGCATATACTGGGCCCTTAGTTTTGTTTACAGACAGGATGGTTACGAACTGTCTTTATAAATTGTAAAAACTCACCAATAGAAAATAACAAGATAATCTAAAAGTCAAGTTCCAGACTACAGTATATCATATTTTTTTGGCTTGTCAATTATTTTTTTATAAAAATTTGCAATTTTGTATTTATTTTTTGTTTAAAGTATTGTATACTATAGAAAAGGTATTATTAAAATAAAGTGCATTTATCATATATAAAACTTTTTTGGGGGGATTGGTATGGAACTTAGAAATTGTAAAAGATGTGGTAAACTTCATTATGGAACAGGCAGAATTTGCAACGAATGTTTGAAGAAAGAAGAAGATAAATTTAACCTCGTTAAAGATTATCTTAAAGAAAACCCTGATAGCTCTTTAATCAAGGTTTCTGATGAAACAGGTGTTTCTGTCGCTGAAATTGAAAGATTTTTACGTGAAGGCAGACTTGAGGTTTCTAAAGGTCTTGGAGATTATCTTAAATGTATGAAATGTGGTAGTCCTATAAAATCAGGTAAATATTGCCCTGAATGTGAGAAAAAAGTTATGGACGATGTTAAAACTGTTTACAAAAAGGTTGCAGAAAAAACACCTGTGACTGATGACAAGAACAAAAGAAATGGCCCTAGAATGCACACAAATTTTGGTAGGTCATAAGAAACATAAAAAAGGTGAACGACTTTATGAGAAAAATTCTTATTGTTATGATTGCTTTTATCCTTTCTTTTGGGTTTGCCTCTTGTGGCAAAACAGAAGAAATCTTTTCTATCGAACAGGAAACAAAAGATTCATACAATTCTAAAATAAATGAACTGGTTAAAAAGTATCGCTGGAATTATGATGATAAAAGCATATCTTATGAACAAGAGAAAGTCCCTAACGAAGATAACCCTAGATTTAATGACATTGTGAGGGCTACATCAAAAGAGGGATTTGACATTGAAGATTATAAAGGAAAAACTGCTATTTTAGCTACTATGCGTCTTTTCCACTTTAACAATGACGAGGCAGGAAAGGCTTCTTTCTATTTTGTTAATGATGAAATCGTTTGTGGATATTACGTTTCTGGCAACACTATATATGCTCTTTCTGAAATTAATACATTCGAAGATGGAGAGTTTAGTGGAAAAACAGAAAACTCTGGAAAAACAGAACAGTTTTCACAAAAGGAAATAAAAAGACAATTTGATGGCTTTGATGATTATTGCCCTAAAACTTCTATTGTTGGGGTAATCGCTGATGAAAAAGCAAAGTTCTTTAAGTTTAATGACGGCGATTTTTCTCTTGAAAAAGAACTTGATTTTTCAAAAGAAGGACTTTTTCCTATGGATATTTCATTTGATGATGATGGAACTGTTGCTATCTTACTCGGAACTAAGAAAAAAACTGACCACGAAGTTATACACAGTCAGGAAGACATACAGGAAATGAAAGAAAATGGGCTTACTGATGCTGATATAAACGGTGAAGAATTTCTTATATCTAACAAAATTGTATTCTTTGATGATAAATATAATAAAAAATTTAATGATTGTAAGCTTGATGTAAGTAGCTATGGCTCTCTTGATTATAATAACGGTGAAGTCTTTGTTTCAAGAGGAAAGGGTATTGACGTTTTCGTAAATTCAGATGGTAATTTTTCAAAATCAAGACAGTATCAGCTTAAACAATGGGTTGAAAAAATTAAGTCTGCTGATATTGAAAATGACGGAGTTTTGGAATTTATTATGACAGATAATACCAACATATTTATATATCATTTGGCCGAATTTCCAACGCTTATTTGGAGAACACATTTATCTCTTGAATCTATCGAAAATAGGTTTTATGTTGGTGATATAAACGGTGACGGAAGCAAGGAAATTTATATCACTGATGATTATTTGAAAACATCTACAAAATATGTTATAGAAGACTATGGCTTTAAGTCATATTCTGCTGACTATGGAACGGAATATATTGTCGGTGATTTCGATAACAACGGTAATGACGACTATATAGCTATAAAAAGTGACAGCGAAAATGACACACTTTATACTAGATAGCTATTATTTGATGATTTTGTAACTTAATAATAAATAGGGGCGTCTGTTGACCGTCCCTATTTTTAATCTTAAAATAAATGCGATTGAATAACAAACTTAAACTTGGTTATACTTTCCTATTATGTATAAGCTTATTATTACAGATATGGAGGTTATAGCTATGAACGAGGATAAAAAAGTTATTCTTATAAAGGGTGGAAGCTCAAGGTGGTTTGAACAGGCTATCTTTATTCTGAAAGATTCTGGCGATAGAAAAAATATGCCTAAAAATTTTGTTTCTGAAGCAGAAAAAATTATAAACAGCTATATGATGCGAAAATATCAACAAAATGATTTAAGCTCTGTATATTCAAAAACAAATCCACCAAAGGCACAGAAAACTGTCGTTTCTAAACCTCAAAAAAGTAAAAAGACTAAAAAGTGGGATAAAATACTCAATATATCAATAATTTCTTTATGCTTATTTATTGGGTTTATTTTATATTATTTTATGTAACGATTGGATTGATTTTTTTGTTTGATAAAGTTTTGCAGACTGTGGAAAAATTTAATATGCTACAGCCAAACGATAGAGTTATAGTTGGTGTTTCTGGTGGGGCAGACTCTGTCTGCCTTTTACATATTTTGAAAAGGCTTTCTTATAAATTTAATCTTGACATAAATGTTGTTCACATAAACCATTGTATACGTGGGGAAATGGCTGACGAAGACGAAAATTATGTTAAAGATTTATGCAATGAATTGGGCGTGAAATTTTTTAGTTTTAGGGTTGATGTAAAAAAAGAGGCAAAAAGGCTTTCACTTACAGAAGAGGAGGCTGGTCGTTTTTACAGATATAAATATTTTAATGAGGTCTGTGGTGATAATGGGAAAATTGCCGTTGCCCACAACAAAAATGATAATGCCGAAACAATCATTATGAGGTTTATAAGGGGGACAGGCATAAAAGGGCTTTGTGGTATTTCCCCTGTTAGAAAAAACATTATACGACCTATCATTGATTGTGAACGATTTGAAATAGAAAAATATTGCAAAGATAACAATCTTGAATTTAAGACGGATATTACCAACACAATAGATGTTTACACAAGAAATAAAATAAGGCTTAAGCTTATCCCTTGGATTTCTGAAAATATGAACAAAAACATCATACCGTCTTTAGTTAAAAATGCAACTATCATATCGGAAGAAGAAAAATATCTTGAAGAAGTTTCGGAAAATGCCTTCTATGATTGTGTTCTTAATGATGATTTTTCGGAGAAAGTCGTTATTGATACAGAAAAACTATCTAAACTTCACGATGTTATAAAACGAAGGGTTATCAGAAAAGCTTGCCGATATTACTCTAAAGACTTGCACGATATTTCGTATTTACATATAAACAACGTTATTGATTTGGCTAAAAAAGAAACAGGTAAATTCCTTGAGTTGCCGTCATCTGTCTTTGCACAAAAAAAATATGGTAACTTAATTATTTCAAAAAATAACAAAAAAAATGTTTTTTGTTTAAAAGAACCATTGTTTTTTAACCATAAGTTAATGTATAATGTTCTTATCAAAATTGACGAAATAAATGAGCTTGTTGTTTTGAGCAAAAAAGATTATTCTGAATTTTCAGAGGAAAAGCCATATTTATCTATATCGCTAGACAAAGATAAAATAAATGGCTCTCTCAAAATAAGAAGTCGCCTTGACGGAGATAAAATTTTTGTAAACGGAACTGGAAACAAAAAGTTGAAAAAATTATTTTCTGAAAGAAAAATTTCACAGGCTCAAAGAAACTTTATCCCTATTATTGCTGATGACGAAAATGTTGTCTGTGCTGTTGGAGTAAAGGTTTCTGACCTATACAAGGTTGGTAAAGATACTAAAGAAAAAATTAATATTTATTTTTGGAGGATTTAATTATGAAAGAAACAGTTAATATGCTTATCTCAGCAGAACAAATTAAGGACAAAATCAAAGAAATTACAACTCAGATTGAAAAAGATTTTAATGGTGAGGACATCGTTCTTGTTTGTATATTAAAGGGTGGGGTTATGTTTATGGTTGACATAGCTAAAAACCTTACTCAAAATGTTACTTTCGACTTTATGGACGTTTCAAGCTATGGAAATGGCACAGAATCTAGTGGAAACATCAAAATCAACAAAGACCTTGAAAATCCTATCGAAGGTAAAAACGTAATTATTGTTGAAGATATTATTGATTCTGGTAGAACATTAAATTACCTTTACAAATATTTAAAAGAGAAAAAACCTAACAAACTTAAAATCTGTACACTTTTGGACAAGCCAGAAAGACGTGTGTTTGATATAGACGTTGATTATGTTGGTTTTGAAATTCCTGATAAATTTATCGTTGGTTATGGTCTTGACTATGCTGAAAGATATAGAAACTTGCCTTACATAGGAATTTTAAATTTTGAAGAAGATAAATAATTAAGTTATCTGAAGTTATTGACTTGCAAAAGTGTGTGATTTTGTGATTGTGGGTGAACTAAGGTAGAGGAAAATGGTGTTTAAGGTATTTGGTCTGATATAGGTAGCTGTTTTCCTCAGTAAAATGCGATTTATGCTTATAAATTGTCGAGTTAAAGGGTGATTTTATGCAGAAAATTTTTAGAAAAATAAAAAAATTAATATGTTATTTTCTATTTGAAAGCGAAAAAGCCTTTTTTTACGTTATCTTTGCCATTTTAGTCGCTTTATTTTGCTTTATGGCTATTTCTATGGTCATAGCTTACAACAGCGAAAATGGTAGCGCAACCACAACAGTCGACAACAAGCAAGAAATACAACCGATGGACGATATTGAACTTAGTTTCAATGACGGTGATTTATATATTTCAAAGGGTGACTCTATTAGTCTTGATTTTGAAAAAATTGAATTTGAAGACAAATATTTTGAAAATGAATATGACATAATTTTGCCTGATGATTATTTGAATTATTTTAAAGAACGAAATTTTTCTGTTGATGATGATTTTATTGATTCTGTTTTTGTGACAAACAACAAATATAACAAGACGGTTATAACCGTTACAGAAAAAGATATTTTCGGAATCAAAACTTTTGAAAATGAAAACGAATTACAGATTTCATTTTTGCCACCTGGAGATGTTTATGACAAAATTATAGTTTTAGACGCTGGTCACGGTGGTAGAGATTTTGGAAAAACTTTTGGCTCTGTGTATGAAAAAGATATAGTTCTTGATATATGCAAAAAAGTTGAAAAATTTTTTCTAAACTCTAGCAAAGTTAAAATATATCTTACAAGGGAAAATGACGTTTACTCTGAACAAAATGCTCGTTTGTTTATGGCAAAACAGCTCGCTGATTACTTTTTATCTGTTCATCTCTGTAGCTTAGGTGGTGGCGATGTTAGTGTAAACAGCCAGATATTCTATTCTACAAATGATACGGGTAACCCTCAGGATATGGCTATAAAAAACGTTTCAACCCTTAAAGACTCACTTGAAAAAATTACTGGTTTAGGAAATTTTGATATTGTTAAAACTGAAAAAATAGGTATCAAAAATTTTAAAGTTCCAACTGGGTATTTATCAATAAAATTTTCTAATGACAGTAAGTTCTCTGATAAAGTAGCAAAAGGAATAGCTGACGGAATTACTAAGTTAATTGGCGAATAGTGGATATACAAAAATATAAAAGCCTATTAACTGGGCGTTTATCTTGTATAATTTTATTATATGAGAAAATTTTATGACTGCTGTTTAAGTTGTGGTTACAAGTGTATTTGCAATATTTAGGTGGATTATAATGGACAATCAAATTATTATTGAGGGAATTGTTAGCAACATCGTTTTTCATAATCCGGAAAATGGTTACACTGTCTTTTACCTCGAAACCGAATATAATGATAATAAAAATAAAGATGATGACGTTGATATTGACGATGAAATTGCCTGTGTTGGTACAATTCCTACTATAAATGAAGGGGAAAACATTAAAGTTACAGGCTCTTTTGTCGTACACCCATCTTACGGGAAACAAATCAGCGTACTTACTTATGAAAAAACAATTCCGACAACCGAAAAGGGAATTGAAAGATACCTTGCTTCTGGCGTTATAAAAGGAATTGGTCCTAAAATTGCAAATAAAATTGTTTCTGAATTTGGAACGGAAACCCTTGACGTTTTGGAAAATGAACCAGAAAGGTTATCTGTTATCAGAGGTATAAGCAGGTCAAAGGCTATATCTATAGGTGAAATTTTCCACGAACAAACCGAACTTAGAAAGGCTATGCTTTATCTTCAAGACTTTGGAATAAGCCCTGTTTATGCACTTAAAATATACAAAAAATTTAAAGAAAATACCCTTTATATGGTTCAAAAAAATCCTTATATACTGGCTGATGAGATTTTTGGCATAGGATTTAAAATGGCAGACGCTATCGCTGAAAAAGTTGGTTTTGAAAAAGAGTCAAAATTTAGGATTGAATCTGGAATAAAGTTTATATTGAACAGGGAGGCAAACAACGGTAATACCTATTTGCCTATGGAAAAATTAAAGTTAAAGGCGTCTGAACTTCTTTTGATTGCTCCAGAGGTAATCGAAAATACTGTACTTGAGCTTAACATAACAAAACAAGTTTGGGTTGAAAATGATGATGAAATTGGAAAGATAGTTTTTCTTAACTCATATTTTTATTCGGAAAGTTCTGTCGCAAGAAAGCTTGTTGAACTCTCTCTTGCTGAACTTAAAGACAAAGTTGACTATAACAAAGAAATTGCTAAAATTGAAAAAGATAGTGGCATAACACTTGCAAAGCAACAAAAGCTTGCTGTTATGGAAGCTATGCAAAATGGCGTTCTTGTTATAACAGGTGGTCCTGGAACAGGTAAAACGACAACAATAAATACAATAATAAAACTTTTGCAAACAGAGGGTTATGAGATAAGTCTTGCAGCACCTACAGGTCGTGCTGCAAAAAGAATGACAGAAACAACAGGACTTGACGCACAAACAATCCACAGGCTTTTGGGGATAAACTTTATAACAGATGATAGCAAAAAACAGTCATTTGAAAAAGACGAAGATAACCCAATTGAAGCCGATGTTATAATAATAGACGAAAGTTCTATGGTCGATATAACCCTTATGTACAATCTTTTGAAAGCTATCCCTTACGGGACTAGGCTTATTCTTGTCGGTGATGTTGACCAGTTGCCGTCTGTTGGACCTGGAAACGTACTTAAAGATATAATAAACAGTGGGTGCATAAAGGTTGTTAGATTAAATGAAATCTTTAGACAAGCTGAACAAAGTGCAATCGTTATGAATGCACATAGGATAAACAACGGCGAATATCCTGTTTTGAATGAAAAAGAAAAAGATTTTTTCTTTATGAAAAGGTTTGACTCAAATAGAATTTCTGATACTATACTTGAACTTATAACAACAAGATTGCCAAAATATCTAAATTGTGAAAGAAAAGAAATTCAAATACTTACACCGATGAGAAAATCTCCACTAGGAACAACAAACCTAAATGCAGTTATACAGGCAACGCTAAACCCAAAAGACCCTTACAAGTCTGAAAAGGAATTTAGAAAAACTATTTTCCGTGAGGGCGACAAGGTTATGCAAATAAAAAATAATTACAATATGACTTGGACTATTTATGACAGGACAAGACGTGTCATAGATGAGGGAATCGGAATTTTCAACGGTGATGAGGGCATAATAGAAAGAATAGACAACGACTCGGAATATATCGAAGTGCTTTTTGATGACCTTAAAGTTGTTAAATATGATTTTACTCAGCTCGATGAACTTGAAC
This sequence comes from uncultured Eubacteriales bacterium, assembly GCA_902496345.1. Taxonomy (GTDB): domain Bacteria; phylum Bacillota; class Clostridia; order Lachnospirales; family CAG-274; genus MGBC114079. The sequence goes on along the minus strand of CABVAP010000034.1, from coordinate 3,239 downwards.
TATCTTACGCTATAACTATACACAAATCTCAAGGTAGCGAATATCGTGCTATTGTAATCCCTATATACAATGGCCCTGATATGTTATTGAACAGAAATCTTATATATACTGCCGTTACAAGGGCGAAAGAACTTGCTGTACTTGTCGGTATACCAGATGTGCTGTACAGAATGATTGACAACAACAAACAAATTGACCGATATACTCAACTTAAAAAGAGAATTATAGAAATGAAGGAGGTTACTTTATCTTGAACGTAAACAATGTAAATCTTGAGGCTGTTGCTGTAAAAAAAGAACAGTACCCAACAGGGGGACTTCCAGAAGTCGCTTTTGCCGGAAAGTCAAACGTTGGTAAGTCTTCTCTTATAAACGCTATGATTAACAGAAAGGCCCTTGCAAGAACAAGTGGAAACCCTGGTAAAACAAGAACAATAAATTTTTACAAGGTTGAAGACTCTGTTATGTTCGTTGACCTTCCTGGATATGGATATGCCAAAACATCAAAAAGCGAACAGGAAAAGTGGGGCAAAATGATTGAAAATTACCTTATGAAAAGGGAATTTTTGAAAGCAATTATTTTGCTTATAGATATTCGCCACGAACCAGGTGCAAACGATAAAATGATGTATGAGTGGTTACGTCATTATGGGCATAAAATAATAATTGTTGCAACAAAAAGTGATAAACTTAAAAGAAGTCAAGTTAAAAAACATTTATCTGTAATCATCAAATCACTTGAGCTTGAAAAAGATGACATTATAATACCGTTTTCAAGCGAAAACAAAAGTGGTAAAGAGGAACTTTGGGAAGTAATCGAAAAAGTTACCGGTATAGCCGAAAATAATCAAGAAAACGAAAGTGCCGAACTTTAAAAAATAGAGGTGATTTTTATGGCTACTAACAGTAAAAACAAGGGCATAATCAAATTATTAATAGCCCTAATCGTTATAACCTGTGTTGTAATCGTTGGAAAAATTGCGTTTGATTCGTATTTGTCAGCAAGTGACTCTATGCACGGAGATTTTGAAAGCAATAAAAAGGCATCTGCTGAAGTTTTATACTCTGATATAAAAAATACAGATTTAAAAACAAATTATCCTAAAACACCTGATGAAGTTATGCAGTTCTATGGAAAGTGCTACAAATTGCTCTATGGTGATATGATACGAAACGAAGATATTTTTGCAGAAGTTCTGCACATTCAAAGAAATCTTTTCTCTACAGAGCTTGCTGAAAAAAATACTTTTGAAGCACAACTTGAAAAACTTAAAGAGGGCGTTGAACAACTTAAATCACAAAAGATTTCTGTTATAGATGTCGAATCAAAGCCACCTATGTATGACAAGGAATACAATACTTGTGAAGTTAGAACAACTATAAACACTAATGCGACCAATGAAGACGGTAGTCCTCTAAAGGCTTATATGCTCTTTAACATCATAAAAGACGAAAATGGACTATGGAAAATAAATTCATTTAGAACAACAGACAGTAATTTTAATTAGAGAGGCTTTTATTATGATTTTAGCAATAGACATAGGAAATACAAACATTGTTCTTGGTACTATCAAAAAAGAAACAGGGGAGATTTTGTTTACGGCAAGAACAGCTACAGACAGAACTTTTACGGCTGAACAATATGGTGTGCAATTTAAACACATCATTGACCTATACAACTTTAACACAGAAAAAATTGACGGCTGTATAATTTCTTCTGTAGTTCCCCCTGTTTTGAACGCTGTTGAAAGAGGTGTAAAACTTTTGACAGGAATTTCTCCTATAATAGTTGGACCTGGGGTTAAAACTGGTCTTAATATATTAATGGATAACCCTGCTCAAGTTGGTAGCGACCTTATTGTCAACGCTGTTTCAGCACTTGAAAAGTTTAAGCCACCGATTATTATAATCGATATGGGTACGGCAACAACAATTTCTGTAGTCGATGAAAAGAAAAACTATATAGGTGGCTGTATTATGCCAGGTATAAAAGTATCGTTGGACGCTATTTCACAGAGGGCAGCCCAACTTCCAGGAATAAGCCTCATCGCTCCAAAGAAAACTTTAGGGAAAAATACAATAGAGTGTATGCGTAGTGGGGTTATATATGGAAATGCTGCTATGATTGACGGTATGATTGACAGAATTGAAGAAGAAACAAGTAGTGATTGTACTGTTGTTGCAACAGGTGGAATTTCTGGGCTTATAATTCCTTACTGTAAAAAAGAAATTATTTATGATGAAAACTTACTTCTTAGAGGGCTTTACTCTATTTATAAGAAAAATCTTTAGAATATGTTGAAATTAGATATTTGGAGTGAAAAGTTTAAAGTTTTTAAAATGTTTTATTTTGAAAATTAGACTATAAACAAGATACAAAATTTAAGGAGAGAAAAATGAGAATTATAGAACCAAGTTTTATTATAGAAGATGAAATTGACCCAAAGAAAATTATGGGTGTTATTGAAAGAGCCGGAAGAACTTGTTACAAAAGTGAAAATGCTATTTCCGATGGCTCTGCTGAAAAATTTATATCTAACATCTTAAAAAGAGGTCACGAATCAGTTATTGAACACGAAAAAATAACTGTACGAATTATCTGTGACAGGGGTGTTACTCACGAAATAGTACGCCATAGAATTGCTAGCTTTTCTCAGGAGTCTACAAGATATTGCAACTATGCAAAAGACAAATTTGGAAATGAACTTACTTTTATTAAACCTTGTTTCTGGAACGAAGATTCTGAAGAAGACAAGAAATGTTATGAGGTTTGGAAAGAAAGTATGGCTTTTGCTGAAAAAAACTATAACAAACTTATTGAAATGGGTGCAAAGGCTGAACAGGCTAGGTCTATTTTACCTAATTCGCTTAAAACAGAAATTGTTGTTACTATGAATTTACGAGAATGGCGTCATTTCTTTAAACTTAGACACGCCCCAGCTGCTCACCCTCAGATGAGAGAAATCGCTGGTATGATTTTAAAAGAATTTAAAGAACTTTTACCTGTTATATTCGGGGATTTAGATTGATTCTTTAAAAGAATTTCAGGCTGTCGATAAAGTCGACAGCCTTGCAAAAAATCAACGATTTTTTGCAAATTAAACTAGATGAGTAAACAGCTGTTTCTGCACACAAGGCTTTTAAGCCCTTGAAACAACTGTTTTCCTCAGCGAAAATGCGATTTCCGCTTGCGGATAAAAGTCTGCGACGCTTTTTGAAATCGACAATAACGATAAAAAT
>CABVAP010000033.1 GCA_902496345.1 uncultured Eubacteriales bacterium | reverse complement strand
GTTTCCGGCAAAAGTTTAGGTCAAGCCTTTTCAAAGGCTTGTGGGTGTGGGCAACGCCCACGGTTTTAAATGGGGTGGTGGTGCAAAGCTCCACGGTCTTAGATTGAGAGTATTACAACAAATCCCAAGGGGTAATCATTGCTATTATATCTTCGCTTCTTTTGCCATTTTTTGTGATGTATATTACAGTTAAAAGTTTTCGTCTTCCAGCTGTAAACTTGAATAACTCTTGAACCTCATCAAGCTGTGCTGTTTCTGGCAAAAACGCAAAGTACTCGTTTGAATGGTCGTCAAGAGGTAAGTATTTTTCAAAAAGCCTTACCGTTGTATCATCGGTTATGTTTATTTTCTTTTCGTGGCATATATACGAAAATATCGTATTTTCGCTGAATATCCCAAAGGTTTTACCATTATCAATAATCGGTATGTGTGTGTATGTGAATAGGTTCATAACCTTTAAAACTTCGTTTAAATTTGTATCTAGGTCAGCCGTATATATTTTGTCAATCGGAATTGAATAGTCTATCGCTTTCGGTGGGTTTATTATAACCTCAAGACAATGTTCAAGAAGTTTTATCATCTCTGTTGACGGTATTATTGGATACACCCCTCCGACCTTTGGATTGTGTGTTAAAAAGTTTCGCACAATTCGGCAATAGTCTAAATCTTCTTTGAACTTTTTTAACTGTGGAACGGTAAAAAGTCGCCCGATTATTGATTCATTGACCTTTGCTTCTGGAAAGTATATTCGTCTACCCTCAAACTCAAGCTGTTTATATAGTTGTAAAAATTTGTCGGTCTGGTCGTTCATTTTTTATCACCCCTTAAATATTTTTTGCTTATCTTTTCTTTCTGATAACAAGCAAAATTAACAAAATCGCTATCCCAATAAGAACGATTGTTCCACCTGGTTTGAGGTCATAAATACAAGCTACAATAAGACCAACGATTGTAAATAAAATCGCAAAAATTACGGATATTATTATATTTGACTTATAACTTCTTGAAACAAGCATAGCACAGGCAACGGGTATTATCATAAGTGACGATATGACCAATGCACCAACTGTTTTTGCTGCTATGGAAACAACAATGGCAGTTATAATTGTAAAAATAACGTTGATTTTTTTTACAGAAATACCAGAGAGCTTTGCACCCTCTTCATCAAAAGTTATGTAAAATAACTCTCTATATAAAATTACCATTGCCAAAAGTACAACAATGCTTAATATCAAAACTGTGTATAAATCAAACGTGCTTGTTGCTATTATGCTACCAAAAAGGAAGTTATCAAAGTTTGCTGCGTTACCTGTAAATCCGGAAAAAATGGCAGCAATACCAACGCCAAACGATAAAACAATTGCTGTTGCCATTTCAGAGTAATTTGGAAAAGCTCCCCTTATGTATTCTATTATTATAGCTGCAATAACCGAAAATATTATTGCTGATATTATTGGATTGAAACCAAAGCAAAGACCTATTGCAACACCTGCTAGGCTTGAGTGCGAAAGTGCATCACCTATTGACGACAACCTTTTTAACACTATTACATTTCCGATAAGTGGGGTTATTAACGAGATAAGTATCGCTACGATAAACGCCCTTTGCATATATCCTTGTGAAAGAATGTCAATTAATGTTTCCATAAAATTCACCTCAAAATTTAAGTAAAATTAAATATGTTCCTTGTGGTGTACGTGTTTGAAAATTGTTTCCCCACTAAACTCTTTTGAGCCGACAAGCCTTGCACTTCCGTCCTCGCTTAGCTGTAAAACTTTATTAGAGTGGTATATTATTGAGGAAATATCGTGGGTTACCATAATTATAGTAATGCCGAATTTTTTATTGAGTTCGCCCAAAAGGCAACAAATGGAGTCAACAGCCTTTACGTCAATGCCGACTGTCGGTTCGTCTAAAAAAATGATTTGTGGATTGTTTACCAGTGCTTTTGCAATAAAAACTCTCTGCTGTTGACCACCTGACAAAAGACCTATCATTTTTTTTGCATAGCTATCCATTCCGACTGTTTTAAGTGCCTCAAAAACTTTTTCCTTGATTTCTTTTTTCTTATTGAATTTTAAAAATCCGTACTTTGGATATAATCCAGAAGCAACAACTTCTTCAACTGTCGCTGGAAAGCTAGAGTTGAAATCGGTTGCTTTTTGGGAAACATACGAAATCTTTTCAAAGCTCTTAAAATGTTTTGAGTTCTCTCCGTCAATAAATATTTCGCCCTTATCTGGTTTTAGCAAATTTAATATAAGCTTTAACAATGTGCTTTTGCCTGTTCCGTTAGTTCCAACGATACAAACAAAGTCACCTTTTTCAACATTAAAGCTTAAATTTTTAATTATTGCTTTATCAGGATAATTGAAAGAAATGTCTTTAACTTCTAAAATATCCATAGTAAAAATCACCTCGTAATTAGTGCCATAATTAATTTAATATTAGTTTAATGCTTTTTTGATGTTTTCAAGATTTCTGTACATAATAGAAAAATAGTCGTCACCGTTGTCGCTCTCTTCTTGTGTGAGTCCTTCAAACGGATTTAAAACAAGAAGTTCTGCCCCTGTTTCTTCTGAAATTACATCGGCTGTCTTTTGTGTAAGTAATTCTTCAAAGAAAATATATTTAACATTGTTTTCTTTTACAAAATTTGATATTTCTGTCATTTTTGCCGGTGATGGTTCAGAGTCGGCAGAAAGCCCGTCTATTGCAAGTTGCTCAAGTCCATAAGCTTTGCATAAATATCCATAAGCCTCGTGTGCAACGACAATCGTTTTGCTTTTTGAGGAATCTACCATTGCTTTAAAATCTTCGTTGAGTTTATCGGCATTTTTTGCAAATGTATCATAGTTTTGTGAATAATATTCAGCATTTTGTGGGTCGGCTGATGATAATGTATCTTTTATGATTTCAGCTTCTTTTTTTGCGTTCTCTGGGTCAAGCCAAACGTGTGGGTCAAGGTTTCCGTGTTCGTGGTCATCATTGTCACTATGTTCTTCGTCAGAATTTATAAGCTCAATTCCGTCTGATAATGCAACAAATTTGATTTTATCATTTTCAACGGACGCTTTGACTTTATCTACCCAGCTTTCCATTCCTCCACCGTTGTAAAATAAAATATCACCTTTTGATATTTTTAACATATCGCCAGATGTTGGCTCCCAGTTATGTGGTTCTGTTCCGTTTGGAATAACATTGTAAACGTCAACTTTATCGCCACCTATTTTGCTTGCAAAGTCATAAACACCGTAAAAGCTGGCATAAACCTGAAGTTTGCCGTCATTGTTTTTTGCTTCTTCTGTACTTTGGTTATTATCTTGCCCACAACCGAACATCGAAAAGCAAAATAAAAAAAGAATTGCTAAAATAAATTTTTTATTAAGTTTCATAATATCCTCCTAAAGTTAAATTAGTAAAACTACCACCTTGTAGGTGGTAGCTTTGACTGTCGCAAGTGGGCAGCCTGTTAAAAAATCTATGTTTATGGATTAAAGTCTGCAATGTTTTTTAAATTTGCAATGTTGACAAAATCCAAGTTTTTTATAATTGAATGTCTTTCATAATTGATATGCAAAAAAATTGTAGATTTTTTGCATATATGGCACCTGTGTAATTATACCATACTTTTCGCAAAAAAGCTACAATTTATTTGCATAAAATAAATTATTTAACCGTTGTAACCTCTGTATTTTTTTCTGAGGTAAAATTAGACGGAGTTATATCAAAGTCAACGTTTCCTGTCCTATTTCCGTTATATCCTACTCTATTGAAATCATCTGGCGTTGTTCCATAGACGTTATTATAGTTGTTGTTGTACTCGTATAAATCTCGCCCATTTACTCTGTTATCGTCAAACATTCCATTATTGCCATTTCTGTTATCAAAGTCGGTTGTTGCCTCAATACCATCTGGCATAACATCGTCAAACAATCTATTTATATCATTAGCTGTATTATTAGCACTTCCACAGCCAACAAAAATACCTATTGTAAGCACTATAACTGCACTTAATGCAACAATTTTCATTGCAAAACCTCCTGAAAATATATTTCGAACGTATACGTTCGATAAAAATATTATCTCATAGAAACAAATTTATATTCTAAAATTTATTTTGAAAATAAAACCTTTTAAATTTGCCTAAAATACTAATATGTGGTATAATGATTTTCTTAATAAAATAAAAGTGGTGATATTGTTGTCATACAAAATGGCAAACGAATTTTTTAAAGAAAAATTTGGTTGTAAAATAATAAAAATACCTTTAAACGGTGGGTTTACTTGCCCTAACAGAGATGGTAAAAAAGGGTTTGGTGGGTGTGTTTTTTGTTCTGAAAAAGGTTCGGGGGATTTCCTTTGCTCAAACACTACACCGATAACTGAACAATTTAAACAGATGAAAGAGGTTATGAGTAAAAAGTGGAAAAATGGAAAGTATATGGTTTATTTTCAATCTTTTACGAATACTTATGCACCTATTAAAAAACTTAGAGAACTTTATTATACGGCGATTTCTTTTGATGATGTCGTTGGAATTTCTATAGGAACAAGGCCAGATTGTATAAACCCTGAGGTAATCGAACTTTTAAAAGAATTAAATGAAAAGGTATATGTGACTGTTGAGCTTGGTCTTCAAACATCAAATGAAAAGTCGGTAAAATATATAAACAGATGTTACGAAAATTCTGAATTTGAAAATGCTATGAAAATGCTAAATGACGCAAATATAGATGTCATCTGTCACATAATCTTTGGACTTCCAAACGAAACAAAAGAGGATATGTTAAACTCTGTTAAATATGCCGTTTCAAATGGAATTAAAGGAATAAAAATACAGTTGCTTCATATACTTGAAGGGACTAGACTTGCTGAAATTTATAAGACAACACCTTTTAAAGTTTTGACATTAGACGAATATTGTGATTTGGTTGTTTCGACGATTTCTATTTTGCCAGATGATGTTGTTGTTCATCGTATAACCGGTGACGGACCTAAAAAAATATTGATTGAACCTAAGTGGTCCGGTAACAAAAAGCTCGTTCTGAATAGGTTAAACAAGGAATTATTGAAATTAAGGTAAAATTGAAAATGTGATAAAAACTAAAGGAGTGGTATTTTGAAAAAAATATTTTATGGATTTTTAACATTGGTTATGTTTTTGTTTACTGCTTGTACTACATCAGAACCTGTTGAGGAAACTGTGCAAGTTCAAAATTATTCTGTTACAACTGAAACTGTAACGGAAAATGTGAAAGACGAAAGTGGCAAAGAAGTTTTTACTGTTGAATTTACTTACCCTATTGTTACATCTCAAAAGGAAAATACGGCAGTGAAAGAGTTGAACGAAAAATTTAAAAAAGAGGCGTTGGATTTTGTGGCAAAAACAAGGTCTGGTGATTTGGCAGAGAATGCAAAAGATAACGCTAAAATAGCAAAACAAAAAAATATTGAGTTTTACCCACATTCGTCAACTATAAAGTATGTAATTGAATATAGTAATGACAACATAGTTTCATTTTTAAAAGCAACCGAAGAATATGTCGGTGGAACAGACCACATATATAAATCAGAGGGTGAAACATATAACTTAGATAACTGCAAAAAACTTGAACTTTCTGAAGTTTTTGAGGCTACAAACATAGGTCTTAATGAAATTCTTGAAAAAGGGTTTAATGAAGAGGCAAAAAACAATCCTAACCTATACACAGGGAAAACATCTTTTACATCAAATGATTTTTCGGATAATATAAAAGACTTGAAATGGTATCTTGGTGGTGACGGGATAGTGTTCTTCTTTAACCCCGATACAATAATCCCTGAAAATAAGGATATTTTACAATTTACATACCCTTACACAGGAAATAAGACTATGTTTAAAGTTCCTATAAACTAAAAATACTACTTAAATATAAAAGAGGCTGTCGATAAAGTCGACAGCCTTGCAAAAAATGCAAGCATTTCTTGCAGTTAATTTTAATGTAGGGACCAGCCGTGAAAAATATGGCACTAAAAACCAGTACCATATTTTTGTCCCTATCCTCGGTCGGGCAAAGCTCGACCTGCGGAATTAGTTTAAGAAAACCAAGGTTTTCTTAACAACTTTCCTTTGATAATCTGAAAAAATATGCAAATACATTTGTCTAAAATTTCAAATTATTTTCTGAAATTAGCTTTTTCGACACTCTGAAATATAAAATTGTCATATTTTGAAAAAATAAAGTTGTTGACAATTTGCTGATTTACGGTTATAATATCCCTAGTTATTGTTTATAACTTTGTTTTGTTGCTTATTTTTAGCGACTTATAACTTTGATTTAAAATTTCTCGTGATAGCCGGGGAGGTAGCGGCGTCCTGTACCCACAATCCGCTATAGTGGGGGTGATGTCTGCTCTAGGCTTCATCATTTTATAGCCTGCCCTTTGAATTGGGCGTTGACGGTTGAGTCTTACGCAACAGGAATTTGTGAACCGTGTCAGGTCCTGACGGAAGCAGCACTAAGCAAACCCTTCTGTGTGCCGTAAGGGTGCTTGGCCCGAGCTTTTTTTCTTTGGTTACGTATGGAGTGGCGTTGTCAAAAGCAGATTCACGGGATTCATAATAAATTCTTTAGGTCGTTTTTTACGGCCTTTTTTCATATAACAAATACTTTTTTTGAACTTTTGAGATGAGGTGTTTTTTTGAGTTATACAGCACTTTACAGAAAAATGCGACCTAAAAACTTTGAACAGGTTATAGGTCAACAACATATCGTTAAAACTTTATGTAATCAGATTAAATCTGACAGGATAAACCACGCATATTTATTTTGTGGAACAAGGGGAACGGGTAAAACTTCTACTGCTAAAATTTTTGCTAAAGCTATAAACTGCTTTAACCCTATTGACGGTCAGCCTTGTGGCGAATGTGAGTCTTGCAAGAGGATTCAAAACGGTTCTGACTTGAATGTTGTTGAACTTGATGCAGCAAGTAACAACAGCGTTGATAATATTCGTGAAATACGTGAAGAAGTAAAATATCCTCCGACAAATGCCAGATTTAAGGTTTATATCATCGATGAGGTTCATATGCTTTCTATAGGGGCATTTAATGCACTTTTAAAGACGCTTGAAGAACCTCCAGAACACGTTGTTTTTATCCTTGCAACTACAGACCCTCAAAAAATCCCTGTCACTATACATTCCAGATGTCAAAGGTTTGATTTTAAACGAATTTCAGCAAAAGAAATTAGTGAAACACTTGGGAAATATATGGAGAGCGAGGGCGTTTCTGTTACAAAAGATGCACTTGACTACATAGCGATTGTTGCTGACGGTGCTATGAGAGATGCACTTAGTATAATTGACCAGTGTATCGCCTTTTATTTTGGCGAGGAAATTACACTTGAAAAAGTTTTAGATGTATGTGGTGCTGTTGATACCAGTGTTTTCTTTGATATAACTAATGCCCTATTTGAACAAGATGGTGCTAGATGTATGGAGATAATAGAAGAAATTGTTTCAAACGGCCGAGATGTTAAGCAGTTTATAAACGACCTTATTATGCACTTTAGAAACGTTATAATCGCTGTTTCTGTTGACAATACATCTTATGCCCTTGAGTTTTCAGCAGAAAATTCTAAAAAGTACAGGGAACAGGGCGAAAAAGTTCCTAAAGAGTTTCTTATGGAGCTAGTTTCTCAATTTTCAGCATTCCAAAGTGATGTTAAATATGCGTCAAATCCTAGGGTTATGCTTGAAGTTCAATGTATAAAAATTTGCAACCCTGTTGGTGGGGAGAACATCGAACAGCTTAAATCAGCAGTTAAAAATATTCAGAAGAAAATGGAAAGTGGCGATTTTGTTTCTAAAAGAGCTGTCGGTGGTGTGCAGGTAACAGAGGCAAACGTTGTTGAAGAGCCAAAGAAAAAGCCAAAAGCTGTACCAGAGGACATAAAGACGGTGCTTAAACAATGGCTTACATTTACTGAACAATTTAGAGTTTCGGAAAGGTCATTTCTTATCAAAGTAAAGCCAAAGGTACTTGATGAAAAGTTATACATTGTTTGTGACAACAAAGGATTTTTTGCAAGGACAACAAAGCTTAAACAGGAGATTGAGCAAAAGCTTTCCAGAACTTACGAAAAAGAATTTGTCATCAATGTAATAATGAACGATGATTTTGAAATGTTATGTAACAACTATGACTTATCTGAAGTTGAGGTTGAATATGACTTTGAAGAGGAAATAAACTCAAAGCTTGAAGGTGTTACGTGGGACGACTAGGGAAACTAAATTTTAAGACCTTGGGGCGTTGTCCCAACACCCAATTAAAACCGTGGGCGTTGCCCACACCCACAAGCTGGTCAGTACTTTTGCTTTGCAAAAGTGAGCTTACGCTCATCGGATTTCTTCCGATACCACTTTCGAGAAAGCTTGGCAAAGAACTTTGTCGGAAACTACGTTTCTTTTCAGGTTATCCTCTTATGTAGGCAAAAATAAGATTTTCGATAAATTGTATTTTTGTGCTGGATATAAATTACGACGGCGAAGCCGATTTAAAGTTCTTTTCCTCTCTTTCTTTCAAGAAAGGGAGTGGGGTGGTGGGGCAAAGCCCCACGGTCTTTACTGCTTCAAGAGCATTTTTGGAAGTTTGAAACCTTTTTGCGATAGAAAAAGGTTTCATAATATAGAAATTTTCAATAAATTATATTTTTGCCCTAAACATAAATTATGACGGCGAAGCCGATTTAAAGTTCTTTTCCTCTCTTTCTTTTTAGTAACACTGGAAAGAAATCCGGACGGTGTAAGCCGGCTTTTGCGTAGCAAAAGTGCTGAATTAAGTGGGTGTTGGGCAGGGTTTGAGACGGATTCTCAAGGTTTTGTTTTGAATTAATTTATACGAGGTGGAAAAAATGAAAAAAGTTTTGACGATAGCCGGCTCTGATTGTAGTGGTGGAGCTGGTGTTCAAGCCGACCTTAAAACGTTTTCGGCTCACGGCGTTTATGGTATGAGCGTTATTGTGTCTGTTGTGGCAGAAAATACAAGTAGGGTTATCGATGTTCAAGATATTTCGGCTGATATAATAGAAAAACAGATTGACGCAATTTTTGAAGATATTGACGTTGATGCAGTTAAAATTGGTATGCTTTCAACACCTTACAGTATGGTTGCTGTTGCTGATAAACTTGCTCAGTATAAACCTAAAAATGTCGTTGTTGACCCTGTTATGTACGCTAAAGATGGTCACCCTCTTATGGCAGTTGACGCAATTGATTTGTTTGTGCAAAGGATTGTACCACTTGCATATATGTTGACACCTAATGTTCCGGAAGCTGAAAAAATTACAGGTATGAAAATTGAAAATATAGCTGATATGGAAAAGGCTTGTAAAGAAATATATAGATTAGGCCCTACTAATGTTCTTCTTAAAGGTGGGCATTTAGAGGGAAACTCTGATGATGTATTGTTTGACGGAAATAAGTTCTTTTATTTTAAAGCTAAAAGAATAAACACTAAAAATACTCACGGCACAGGCTGTACACTGTCGTCAGCTATTGCGTCAAATCTTGCACTTGGTTATGATGTAGATGTTGCAGTTTCTAAGGCAAAAGATTATATAACTATGGCTATTGAACATTCCCTTGAAATAGGGAAAGGCAATGGCCCAACTAATCATTTTTACGAACTTTATAAAAAAGCAGGAATGGGTGAATAATTATGGATAAAAATGAAATCGATTATAGTTTATATCTCGTTACAGATAGAGAACTTATGTCAACAGAAACACTTGAAGAAGCTGTAGAACAGGCTATATCTGGTGGTTGTACACTTGTTCAATTAAGAGAAAAAAACTGCTCAACTAGAGATTTTTTGAAAACAGCTTTTAAAATAAAAGAAATATGTGGCAAACACAATGTACCTCTTATTATAAACGATAGAGTTGATATTGCTTTGGCTGTTGACTGTGACGGAGTACACGTTGGGCAAAATGATATGCCGGCTAGAGTTGCAAGAAAGTTGTTGGGTGATGATAAAATTATCGGTGTTTCGGCATCTAACCTTGAAAGAGCCATACAAGCACAAAATGACGGTGCTGACTATATAGGTGTTGGTGCTTTGTTTTCAACTTCAACAAAGACAAATACAAACCCTGTTACAACCTCTTTGCTTGGGGAAATTAAAAGAAGTGTAGAAATACCTGTTGTTGCTATCGGTGGCATAAAAAAAGAAAATGTAACAAAGTTATCTGGAACAGGAATTGATGGTGTAGCTGTTGTTTCGGCAATAATTGCACAGCCTGATATTGAAAAAGCGACAGAGGAATTAAAAGAAACATTAAAAGATGTTTTAGGCTGATTAAAACGTTTGGAGGGGTTAAATGTTTGATTTTAAAGGGGCTATTTTTGACCTTGACGGAACCATTGCAAATTCACTTTATGTCTGGAAAAAAGTTGATATTGACTTTTTTGGTAAAAGAGGTCTTGAAATTCCAGATGGATATGCTGAAAAAATAGGCTCAATGAGTTTTAATGACGCTGCAAAATTTACAAAAGAGGAATATGGTTTTTCGGAATCAGTCGATGAAATTATGGCTGAATGGTACGATATGGCTGTTAATGAATATAGCTTTAATGTTAAACCTAAACCTTTCGCAAAGGAATACATTGAATACATAAAAGAAAATGGTGTTAAAATTGCACTTTGTACAGCGTCACCCAAAATGCTTTACGAGCCTTTTTTAAAAAACAACGGTATGTATGATTATTTTGACGCTTTTGTTAGTGGAACAGAGGTTTCTAGGGGGAAAGAGTTTCCAGATATTTATTTGCTTGCCTCAGACAGACTTAAAGTAAAACCTTATGATTGTGTTGTCTTTGAGGATATTTATAAAGCGACTATTGGTGCTAAATCGGCTGGTATGAGGGTCTTTGGGGTGTTTGATATTGCATCACAAAAAGACGCTGATATTATAAAGCAAAATGTTGAAAAATATATAAATGATTTTTCTGAAATATATGATGTTAAAAATGCTTAGTTTTTAATATAGCGGTCTTTTTTAATAAAAAAGAATATCCCAAAGGGATACTCCTAGACTGTCGATAAAGTTAATTTTTATCGTTATTGTCGATTTCAAAAAGCGTCGCAGACTTTTATCCGCAAGCGGAAATCGCATTTTCGCTGAGGAAAACAGCTGTTTTAAGGGCTTAAAAGCCTTGTGCGAAGAAACAGCTGTTTATTCATCTAGTTTAATTTGCAAAAAATCGTTGATTTTTTGCAAGGCTGCCGTTTTGATATATCAAAACGGCAGCTTATTTATATTGCTAAAAAAGCCGTTTCAAGGGCTTAAAAGTCCTGAAACAGCTTTATATTTTTTATATAAGAATCCTCATTTTTTCAATTCTATTTCTGTCGGTTTCTTCGATTATAAATTTGACGTTATTCTCTTCGATTGTTTCACCTTTTTCCGGAAACCTTCCGATAACACCAACGACATAACCACCTATTGAATCAAAGTCTTCTGATTCAAAGTTTGTTCCTATCATATCGTTTACATCTGAAATCTTTGCACTTCCGTCAACGATAAATTCATCTTCTTTTATCGCTTCAATTTCTTTTGTTTCATCGTCAAATTCATCAGATATTTCACCAACTATTTCTTCTAACAAGTCTTCAAGGGTAACTATGCCAGAAGTTCCACCATATTCGTCAAGTATAACAGCCATAGACAGGCTCTTTGTACGCATAACAGAGAAAAGTTCGCTACAAGATTTTGACTCATACGTGAAATAAGGTTTTCTCATCGATTTATGAATATCAAAGTTTTTAGGGTCAGACAACAATATACAGTCTTTAAGCGAAATTATACCGATTATATCATCAATATTTTCATTGTAAACAGGTAATCTTGAAAACTGCTCTTCTTTAAACACTTTTAATATATCGTCATAAGTTGAATTTACATCAACAGCTACAATATCTGTTCTTGGTGTCATAACGTCTTTTGCGTCAGAGTCATCGAACTCTAAAACGTTGTTTATCATTTCTCTTTCATCAACTTCAATAACGCCTTCTTCGTGACCAACGTTTACCATTGTCATAAACTCAGATTCAGTAATTGTAGGTGATTTCTTATTAACATCACAGCCTATAACCTTAAAGATTATGCCTGTAACGATATTAAGAATAAAAACGATAGGCGTAAAGATAAATACACAAAAGGCAATAGGTTTAATAACCCATATACAAACCTTTTCGGCATTTTGGCTTGCAAATGTCTTTGGTGTAATCTCGCCAAAAACAAGTACAAGTAAAGTAAGAACACCAGTAACTATACCGATAGACTCACTTCCGAAAACGTCCATAGCAAACACAGTTGCAAGAGAAGAGGCAGCAATATTTACAATATTATTACCTACCAAAATTGCACTGATAAGCTTACTTTGGTTTGAAAGTACCTTTTCGATTAGCTTTGCGTTTTTCACACCACTATCAACCATATTTCTAAGCCTTATTCGGCTTAAAGAAGTCAAGGCTGTTTCAGAAGATGAAAAAAAGCTTGATAACATCAATAACACGATTAACAATATTACTTGTAACGTTGAACTCGGACTGGCAGGGTCCACAGAAAATCACACTCCTAAAAAATAAATAATATTATACAACAGTAAAACTTGTAATGTACAGTATTATAACATAAAGATTTCACATTTGCAAACTACTTTTAAAACTATAAATAACCTATTTTGTTTAAAAAGGATATTTTGTTTATGTTTTATTTAAGTTATATTCGAAAATCTCGCTGTAGCTTACTCAATCACTACCAATCTTATTTTTTTAGATTTTTTTCATAATCGTTTATAAGCTCTATACATTTATCATATTCAAAATTATCGATAGTTTTTTCAATGTTTTCGATTAATTCTGAAATTTCCTCGTTATATGCCTGTTTTGATATTTCTTCCATTATTGTTTCCATTGTTGTTATATCAAAATTATTGGCAGCTTCTTTTATTAAGTTTAATTTTTTTATGTCTATTGAATTTTTTATGTCTTTTACATCTTTATTTTTTGATTTTTCGTA
The DNA here is from genome assembly GCA_902496345.1 of uncultured Eubacteriales bacterium. GTDB lineage: Bacteria > Bacillota > Clostridia > Lachnospirales > CAG-274 > MGBC114079. The sequence continues at coordinate 5,680 of CABVAP010000033.1, read as the reverse complement.
ATCATTTATAGATGATTCTATGTTGCTAAGTAGTTCTTTTAGCTCCTTATAAAATGGAGGTAGATTTTCTTTTATATATGCCATATCATAGTCTTTTGATGCCATTTCTAAAAGCCTTGCTTTTTCAGAAATGAACACGGCACCGATATTTGCACTTGAACTTTTTAGACCGTGGATTTTTATCCTAAATGTGTCTATATCATTGGCTACAAGTTCATCAAATTTCTGATACATTTCGGTTGTTTCCCTTAAATATGTTTTCAGAATTTTATAATATGACTCTTTTCTTCCTCCTACATTTTTAAAGCCTATTGAGGAGTCTATTCCCTTTATAGATACACCTGTGTAACTATTTGTCTTTTCGATTTGCTCGGCTACAACATTTTTTACAGGTAAATAATCATAAAGGACTTTATTAAGTTGTTTTAAATCTATTGGTTTTGCAAGGAAACCATTGAAACCATTTTTTAAAAAGAAATCTCTTGAGCTTGTGAGTGCATTCGCTGTAAGGGCAATGATTGGCAGTTTCTTATATTTTTCATCGTCAAGACTTCTTATTATCCTTGTTACGTCAACACCGTCCATATTTGGCATCATATGGTCCATAAAGACAAGGTCATAATCTCTTTCTTTAATCATCTTTATGGCCTCTGTTCCGTTTAGTGCAACGTCAACTTTCATATTATACGGTTCCATAAGTCCCTTTGAAACTTGCAAGTTTACGCTTACATCGTCAACTATAAGTACTCTTGCTTGAGCTATTGGAACAATTTTTTCATTTAAAAAGCTATTATTTTCTTCGTTGAATTCACCGTCATTATCTTTAAAGACAAGGTCTTTATTGATATGCTCAAAGTTTACAACCTTTTGTTTAATTCCTATTGTGAAAACTGAGCCTTTTCCATAGACACTTTCAACACTTATATAACCACCCATCATCTCGGCTAGATTTTTACTTATCGCAAGCCCTAAGCCTGTTCCTGAGATAGAACGGTTTTTCCTTGTGTCAACCTGATTATATGTTTTAAAAAGCTTTTTGATGTCATCTTTTTTGATACCTATACCAGAGTCGGTAACTTTCATCTTTAAATTTACTATACTATCGTCTTTTTCGTTTAATTTCCAATCTATATCAAGACGGATAAAGCCCTCTTTTGTAAATTTGACGGCATTACCTAATATGTTACAAAGTATCTCTTTAATCCTTATATAGTCGCCATTGTAAACAGATGGTAAGTCATCTGGAATATTTATTTCAAAGTTTATCGGCTTGTCATACAGACGTACATTTATGATATTATAAACATCGTGCAACACGGTTCCCATATTATACTCTTCGTCTATTATCTCAAACTTACCAGATTCAATTTTTGAAAGGTCAAGTATATTATTTATTATCGACAACAAGCTTTTACTTGAGGTTAATATACTTCTAATATTTCCCCTTTGGTCCTCGTTTAATTCACCCCTTAATACAATTTCACTTAAACCGATTATTGCATTCATTGGGGTTCTTATCTCGTGACTCATATTAGCTAAAAAGTCACTTTTTGCTCTATTTGCTGCGTCAGACTGTTCTTTCATCTGAATAAGCTGTTTCATATAATAACGAGAGTCTGTTACATCAAAGATACAGGCAGTATAACTCTTTATTTCGTTGCCGTCTAATATTTGTGATATATGACATTCATAAAATTTCTCCTGGTATTCAAAATCGCTTTTTCCACCTTTTCGGAAAATTTCGTTTACCATAGCCGAACATCTACGTATACTGTCGCCCCTTTTCATATATTTAAGTCTTGGAAATATTGATTTTGCTGATATATTTGACTCTACATATTTGAAATTTTGGTCTACTATTATAATTGCTTCAATCATATTTTTTATGATTGTTTCTTTTGCTGATTGGGCAATATTGAAAACGTGATATTTATAAACGATTATTACAAAAAGAATACAAGAAACCGCAAGGCCTAATGCCGTGAAATCTGGCATTTCTGGTATTTCAAGACTTTCTATAAAAACAAAAAACGTTGGGATTCCGGCAGATATACATATAAAAAGGTCTTTTGACGTTTCTCTATCTTCAAAACGCATATAGTTGAGCAAAGTGACCTTTACCATATAAGCAGATAAAAGCAACCTTAAAATTGTAAATACGTAATATAATATGCCTTTTGTGTATTCTATATGATTGTAAAATGGTTCTTGAGTATACGAGATTGAATTGAAAAACAGATTGTGCCATTCGGCCGTAAGTATACTTACAAGCAAAAGACAATCTAAACCTATTACTATCCAATAAAAAGGCCTTTTTACTTTTGATTCGCACAAATCAAAGACAAAGAAAAGTAGTGTTGATGTCGAGAAACAGCTGCCTATGTACTGTAATTTTACTGCCATCAATGCCGTTTCTTGATTTGGGCTTAAAAATTCAAGACACAACCCAACGGACTGGATAAATGAACAAATTAACGCTATAAATAAATATTTGTTATTGTTAAAACTATTTTCACGTGCTACAAAACAAATGAACACAAATGAAAAAATGACGCTTAATGTCTGAATTATAAACAAAAATGTATACAAATAAAGTCACCTCTTTTGAAGTTACTAATGAAATTGCTAAGAGATAAATAAACTACATATCACCTAAAACTGTTTCAATTTTTGCAATAAGATTATCAGGGTCGAAAGGCTTTATTACATAATCGCTTAAACCTTCTTTGAAACAATCGACAACAGTCTTTTTATCTGAAATTGCTGTAAGATAAATTACAGGTGGTGTTGCGTCATCATATTTTTCTCTGATTTTTTTTACAGTTTCTAATCCACTTAAATTAGGCATTCTAATATCCATAAGTATTAAGTCTGGAAAATCTGTTATATTTCTTGACAAAAAGTCAAGTGCCATTTTACCAGATGTTACGGCTGAAACTCTATATTTATCCCCTAGTATAAATTTAACTGTTTGCAAATTTACTGCAACATCATCAACAACCAATATGTGTTTCATAAATATTCACTCCCTTGAAATAAGTTTTTTGTTATGTACGATATATACTAAACATTATACACTACATAGACCATTATACTATAATAACAAACAAATTTCCATAATCTTTTATTAAATTTTCATAAAATAATAAAATTTCTGTAAATCTGACCACCTTAAAAAAACTTGTTTTGGCCATTTCAAAAAGCATAATTAAGTTCTATAATCATTTTCATAAAAATTAATTTTTTGATAAATAGTTTGCAGACGGTCAACAAAATTATGAAAACTTATTAAATTTTTAGATATTTTAAATAAATTTTAAAGGGGTATTAATTATGACAAACGAAGTTCTTGAAAGATACAATCTTAATAAAAATCTTGCACAAATGTTAAAAGGTGGCGTAATTATGGACGTTACCACTGCCGAAGAAGCTAGAATTGCTGAAGAAGCTGGTGCTGTTGCTGTTATGGCACTTGAAAGAGTTCCTTCTGACATCAGAAAAGAAGGTGGCGTTGCTAGAATGAGCGACCCTAAAATGATAAAAGAAATTCAGAACGCTGTTTCTATTCCTGTTATGGCTAAAGCTAGAATTGGTCACATCGCAGAGGCTCAAATATTAGAAGCTTTAGGAATTGACTACATCGATGAAAGCGAAGTTTTAACTCCTGCTGACGATATGTATCACCTTAACAAATTTGACTACAAAGTTCCTTTTGTATGTGGTGCTAGAAACATCGGTGAAGCTTTAAGAAGAATCGGCGAAGGTGCAGCTATGATTAGAACAAAAGGCGAAGCTGGTACTGGAAACGTTGTTGAAGCTGTTCGTCATATGAGAACTATGATGTCTGCTATAAGAAAGCTTACTAATATGCCTAAAGAAGAACTTATGACATTTGCAAAAGAAAACGGTGCACCTTATGACCTCGTTTTATATGTTGCTGAAAACGGAAAATTACCTGTTGTAAACTTTGCTGCTGGTGGAATCGCAACTCCTGCTGATGCTGCTCTTATGATGCAACTTGGTAGCGAAGGTGTATTCGTTGGTTCTGGTATTTTCAAATCATCAAATCCTATGTTGATGGCTAAAGCTATCGTTAAAGCTACTGCTTACTATAATGACCCTCAAATCCTTGCTGAAGTTAGCGAAGGTCTTGGTGTTGCTATGAAAGGTATTGAGCTTAAAGATATTCCTAAAGAAGAAAGACTTGCTGAAAGAGGCTGGTAGTAAGTGGGATTTTGGAAAATCCACATAAAACTTTTTAAGGTAGTTTTTGGTGGCAAAAAGAGGTTTAGAAAAGTTGTTTTGAGGTTTTAAGAAAGTTTTATATTTTGTGGCTGATTAAAGATTTTAGAAAATCTATATAAACTTTTTAAGGTACTTTTTGATTGTGAAAAGTAGCCAAAAACTACTGAAAGTAAAAAAGGGTTTTGGACGATTTATTTTGAGATTTTAAAGAAGTTTTATATTTTAGGTATAATTAAAGATTTTAGGAAATCTATATAAAATTTTTTAAGGTACTTTTTGGTGGCAAAAAGTACCCAAAAACCACTGAGAACGGAGCGCGTTCTCAGACTCTTCCGCAATGAGGGGGTTAAGCCCCCTCTTAAAGACCCCGGTTTGATAGGCAAGGGAATATTGACGAGAGTTGGGGCGTGGAAGAGGGTAGCTGATGATATGAGCGTATTGCCCCAAAAGTTAAAAAGAAGTTGGTATATTTCTTTTAGGTAGAATTGAAGATTTTACAAGAGTTTTATACTGGTTTGCAAGGGACACAAAAGTAAGGAAAAGAAGTTAAGAGGAAGTTGGTAAATTTCTTTTGAGTAGAGTTGAAGATTTTACAAAGGTTATATGCTGGTTTGCAAGGGACCCAAAAATAATGAAAAGAAGTTAAGAGGAAGTTGGTGTATTTCTTTTAGATAAAAATGAAGATTTTACAAAATTTTTGTTTGTTACCGTTTAGCGAAGTCCACGGTCTTAAGTTCTTAAAGTCCTAAAGTTTTAAAAAGGTTGGTGATAGAATGGAAAAATTGAATATTGGAGTGCTTTCGTTTCAAGGTTCTGTTGAAGAACACATAGAACTTTTGAAAACAATAGAAAATGTAAATCCTATCGAGGTTAAAACACTTTCGGCACTTGATAAAATAGATGGTCTTATAATTCCAGGTGGTGAAAGTACAACTATATCAAAATTGCTTAATATATTTGGACTTGCTAAACCTTTGCAAAAAAGAATTGATGACGGTATGCCTGTTTGGGGAACTTGTGCAGGGCTTATACTTCTTGCAAAGGAAATTCAGGGCGAAAAACCTCACTTAAACGTTATGGATATAGCCGTTAAAAGAAATGCGTACGGAACTCAGAAAGATAGCTTTTGCGTAAATTCTAAAATTCCAGAGGTTTCTAACTCAGATATTCCTCTTGTGTTTATTAGAGCACCTTGGATTGAAAGTGCTAAACCTAATGTGAAAATATTGTCTAAAATAAACGGACATATTGTTGCTGCTAGACAGGGAAATATGCTTGCAACTTCTTTTCACCCTGAACTTACTCAAAATAATAAGTTCCATAAATATTTTGTCGATATTGTTAAACAAGCTAAATAGACCCGATATGTAGAAAAAGTTGATTTTTATCGTTATTGTCGATTTCAAAAAGCGTCGCAGACTTTTATCCGCAAGCG
>CABVAP010000032.1 GCA_902496345.1 uncultured Eubacteriales bacterium | reverse complement strand
ATTGCATTTTTTTAAGAAATTAGCGAACGAAAATTTTGGAATAAAATTTAATTTGTAAAAAATCGTTGAGTTTTTGCAAGGCTGTCGACTTTATCGACAGCCTGAAAGTATAATAGACTTTTTTGGAAACGTAAAATTTATAGATAATCACATCTATTTCTGATTAAGTCTTACAATAAAACTTTTAGAAAGGTGATAATATGGACCCAAGAAATGAACAACTTGCGAAAAACCTTGTAAACTACTCTTGCCGTCTTAAAAAGGGTGAAAAAATTCTTATTTCATCTAACGGTCTTACAGATATGCCACTTGTTAAAGCTATCGTAAAAGAAGTTTACAAAGTTGGTGGTGTTCCTTTTGTTGATATTCGTTCAAACTCTATCGAGCGTGAACTTCTTATGGGTGCAACAGAAGAGCAATACGAACTTCTTGCAAAGGTTGACGCAATGAAAATGGAACAAATGGACGCATACATCGGTATTGGTGCCAATGCAAACACAGCTGAACTTTCAGACGTTCCATCTGAAAAAATGGATATTTTCGAAAAAATTTACTCTAAAAAGGTACACCACGATATACGCCTACACAAGAAGTGGGTTGTGTTAAGATACCCTAATGACAGTCTTGCACAATCTGCGGGCACGAGTTTGGAGGCCTTTGAAGATTTTTATTACAAGGTTTGTAACCTTGATTATAAAAAAATGAGTGATGCTATGGATTCTCTTGTTGATTTAATGAACAAAACAGACAAAGTTCATATTAAGGGTAACGGAACCGACATTACTTTCTCAATAAAAGATATTCCTGCTATCAAATGTGCAGGTGAAATGAACATACCAGACGGTGAAGTGTACACAGCACCCGTTAAAAACAGCGTAAACGGTGTTATTGCTTACAACACACCAACAGTATACCAAGGTATGGGATATGACAACATCAAGCTTACTTTTAAAGACGGTAAAATTATCGAGATAGAAGCAAGCGACAAAGAAAGAGCAACAAAAGTATTTGACACAGACGAAGGTGCAAGATACGTTGGTGAATTTGCTATAGGTGTAAACCCATATATCACAAAACCTATGAAGAACATTCTCTTTGACGAAAAAATCAGAGGTAGCATACACTTTACCCCTGGTAACGCTTATGATGATGCCGATAACGGCAACAGAAGTGCGATACATTGGGATTTGGTTCTTATTCAAACAGAAGACTATGGTGGGGGCGAAATCTATTTTGACGATGTTTTAATTCGTAAAAACGGTATTTTCCTTATCCCTGAACTTGAGTGTTTAAATCCTGAAAATCTAGAATAATAGAATAAAAAAATCTAAGCCCGTGGAGCTTTGCTCCACGGGCTTTTAAAATCTAAAAACATAAGATTATGTTTTAAACTCTTTCACCATTTACAGGTAAAAAACTTTGTCGTAACTATAATCTAAAAATTCCTCTTACGAATATCGCAAATATTATTATCGGTAAAATGTAAAAGCAGTAGAACCTTACAGCTCTTGGCATTTTTACACCTTTACCAGAGTTACATTCTTTTAAATAACTTTCAAATCCCCAGCCGTTTCTTCTTGTACAGAACATAACAAGAACAAGCGAACCCAAAGGAACAAGCACATTACTTACTATATAATCCTCAAGGTCTAAAACATTTGTTCCGTCACCAAATGGCATAAAGTCGCTCAAAACATTAAACCCTAAAACACAAGGCAAACTTGCCAAAATAATGATAATTAAATTTATAAGACAAGCTTTTTTTCGGCTAGTTCCACTTGCGTCCATTGTACAAGCTATTATGTTTTCGAAAACAGCAATTACTGTTGAAAGTGACGCAAAACTCATAAGCAAGAAAAATAAAGTTCCCCATAATCTACCTAAAGGCATTGAGTTAAATACGTTAGGTAATGTTTCAAAAACAAGGCTTGGACCACTATCAGGTTCAATACCAAAAGAGAAACAAGCAGGGAAAATTATAAGACCTGCTATTATCGCAACAAATGTATCGATTACTGCTATGTTTAAGCTTTCGCCTAAAAGGCTTCTATCTTTTGCTATGTAACTTCCAAATATCATCATACTACCAATTCCAAGTCCAAGAGTAAAAAACGCTTGACTTATCGCTGCTGATATTATTTCAAAAATTCCTATTTCACTAAGTTTATCAAAGTCAGGTATAAGATAATACTTAACACCCTCACTTGCTCCCTCAGAGAAAAATACACTTTTAACAGCAAGAATTATCAAAATCGCCAACAACACAACCATCATATTTTTCGTTATCTTCTCAACGCCTTTTTTAAGACCTAATGAACAGATAAGCATACCGATAGCAATCGCAACAACTGTCCAGAAAAACATAACGTCAGGGCTTCCCATAAGTCCACCTAAATATGCGTCAACGCCACCTTTATCAAGTCCGTCCATACTACCTGTTAAAAAGCTGAAAAAGTAGTATAACATCCAGCCAGAAACGACTGTATAAAACATCATAAGAACGTAATTACCAAGTGACAAAAACTTGCCTAAATAATGCCACTTTCCGTCTTTTCTTTGGAGTACGTCAAAAGCTTTAACAATACTTTTCTTTCCTGCCCTACCAACGGAAAATTCCATAGTTAAAACCGGGATACCGAGCATAATGAGAAAGAATATATAAATTAAAACAAAAATTCCTCCACCATATTTCCCAACTACATACGGAAACCTCCATATATTGCCTATTCCGATTGCACAACCGGCACTAATAAGCAAAAAACCTATTCTGCTTCCAAAATTTTCTCTTTCCATAGTTCCTCTCTTTCTAGATAAAATAGCAAAAAATATTTTCGGCTATTAATAAACCGAAAGCCTTTTAAAAAAATTATACAACATATTAATTCTACCAACTTTTTATATATTTGTCTAGCAAAAACCCTATAAAAATCGCTTTATACATTTATACATATTTTATACATAAATTTATGTATAAATATTCAACCCATAAAAAAGCTGATAATAACTCGTATTGCCCCAATTTCCTAAAATATTAACTAATTTTTATATACATAGTCAAATTTATTTATATAAATTTACTCTTGCATAAATTCCCAAAAATTTGTATAATTATAATTGTTGTATCCTTAACTATTTATTGGAGGAATTTAAAATGATTAAAGCTGGTATAATTGGTGCTACTGGATACGCTGGTAGCGAACTTGTAAGAATTTTAACAAATCACCCTCAAGCAGAGGTTTCTATAATAACATCTCAAAGTTACAAAGGTCAAAATTATAATGACATATACGAAAACTTTAGACACATTGAAAAAGTTTGTGAAGAAGAAAATATTTCACAAATGGCAAAAGATTGTGATGTAATTTTCCTTGCACTTCCTCACGGTGTTGCTAGTAAAAAAGTTACAGAAGAAATTTTACAAAATACAAAAATAATTGACCTTGGTGCTGATTTCCGTTTACAAGACGTTGATGTTTACGAACAATGGTATAAAACAGCTCACGAGGCAAAGGATATTCTTCCAGAGGCTGTTTATGGTCTTTGCGAAATAAACAGAGATAAAATCAAAGGCAAAAGAATCATTGCAAACCCAGGTTGTTATACAACTTGTTCAATCCTTTCTCTTTACCCTCTTGTTAAAGAAAAAGTTATTGACCTTAAAACAATCGTTATTGATGCTAAATCAGGCGTAACAGGTGCTGGTAGAGGTGTTTCTTTGGGAACACACTATGACGAAGTAAATGAGTCTATAAAGGCATATAAAGTTGCTTCTCATCGTCATACTCCAGAAATCGAAGAACAGCTTTCTTATGCAGCTGGTGAAAAAATCGTTTTATCTTTTACTCCTCATTTAACACCAATGAATAGAGGTATTCTTGCAACTTGTTATGCAACATTAAACGGTACATATACTTATGCTGATATAAAAGCAATTTACGAAAAATATTACAAAGATGAGTACTTTGTAAGACTTACAAAAGAGGGAGTATTCCCAGAAACAAAATGGGTTAAAGGTTCTAATTTCTGTGACATCGGATTTGCCATAGATAAAAGAACAAACAGAATTATAGTAAACGGTGCAATTGATAATCTTTTCAAGGGTGCTGCCGGACAGGCTGTTCAAAATATGAATATATTATTTAACCTTGATGAAAAAACTGGTCTTGACCACCCAGCTATATTCCCAATTTAATATTTTATGAAATAAAGGAGTAATTTTTTATGAATATAATAGACGGTAATGTAACAAGTGCCAAAGGATTTAAAGCTATTGGTAAATTTGTTGGTTTAAAAAGAGAAAGAAAAGACCTTGCACTTATTTTAAGTGAAACACCTGCCGTTGCGTCTGGCTGTTTTACTCAAAATGTAGTAAAAGCTGCACCGGTTTTATGGGACATTGAAAGAGTAAAAAAACAAAAAGATAAAATAACAGGTATTGTTATAAATAGTGGTAATGCAAACGCTTGTACAGGAACACAGGGTATGAAAGACGCTGAAACAACTGCTGAAGTTTTTGCTGAACTTGCTAACTGTAAAAAAGAAAACGTTCTTGTTTGTTCAACTGGTGTAATTGGTGTAAACTTACCTATGGAAACTTTAACAAATGGTGTTAAAGAAACTTTTCCACTTCTTTCTGATACATTTGAAAGTGGTGTTCTTGCATCAGAGGCAATTATGACAACAGATACATTTGCCAAAACTGTATGTGTTGAAGTTGAGCTTTCAGGCAAAAAAGTTACAATCGGTGGTATGGCAAAGGGTTCAGGAATGATAAACCCAAATATGGCAACAATGCTTTGCTTTATAACAACAGACGCAAATATCTCAAAAGATATGCTTGATAAAGCCCTTTCTGAATGTGTTGTTGATACTTTCAATATGATTTGTGTAGATGGCGATACAAGTACAAATGACACTGTTTTAGTTCTTGCAAACGGACTTGCTGGAAATGACGAAATAACAGAAGAAAATGCTGACTATGAAGAATTTAAAAAAGCACTTTTCCATATAAACAAAACTCTTGCTATGAACTGTGCAAGAGATGGCGAGGGTGCAACTAAATTAATGGAAGTAACAGCAACAGGGGTTAAAACAAAAGACTCTGCAAGAAAACTTGTAAACTCTGTTGTTTCATCAAATCTTTTCAAAGCTGCACTTTTCGGAGCAGACGCAAACTGGGGTCGTGTTCTTTGTGCTATGGGTTACTCTGGTGCTGAATTTAATCCATCAGGTGTTACTATCGTGTTCCGTAGTAAAGCAGGCGAAATACTTTTAATGGATAACGGAACACCTATTGTATTTGATGAAGATAAAGCTGCAAAAATCCTTAAAGAAACAGATATATTTATTGATATAAAATTAGCAGAGGGTTCAGAAACAGCAACTGCTTGGGGCTGTGACTTAACTTATGACTATGTTAAAATAAACGGAGATTACCGTTCATAAACCTAGAATAAACAGTAAAGAGGGCGTAAAGAAAATGATGGAAGAAATCATTGAAAAGGCGAAGATATTAACCGAGGCATTACCGTACATAAAAGAATTTAACGGAATAACAGTAGTTATAAAATATGGTGGAAGTGCTTTAGTAAATGAACAGATAAAGAAAACTTTAATAAAAGATATAGCACTTATGAAATATGTCGGATTTAAACCAGTAGTTGTACACGGTGGTGGTAAAGACATAAACCAAATGCTTGAAAGACTTGACATAAAATCAGAGTTTAAAAATGGTCTTAGAGTAACAGATGAGCAAACTATGGACGTTGTTCAAATGGTTCTTGCCGGAAGATTAAATAAAAATCTTGCAACAGAACTTTGTGCTGAAGGTATAAAAGCTGTTGGTATATGTGGTAAAGATGCCGATTTCCTTAAAGTTAAGAAACTTAAATCAAAAGGTGAAGATATAGGTCTTGTTGGTGAAGTTACAGAAGTTGACACTTCTCTCATTAACACATTAATTGAAAATGACTTTGTTCCGGTAATTTCACCTATCGGTGTTGGTCCGGACGGAAAAAGCTACAACATAAATGCAGATTATGCTGCTGTTGCTGTTGCCGGTGCTTTAAATGCTGAAAAACTTGTATTTGTTACAGACGTTGCCGGTGTTCTTGCAGACGTAAACGACCCATCAAGTGTTATATCTGTTATGAACGTAAAAGAAGTACGTAGTATGATTAAAAACGGTATTATATCCGGTGGTATGATTCCTAAAGTTGATTGTTGTATCGCTGGTGTTGAGGCCGGTGTTGGTAATGTTCATATACTTGACGGTAGAATCCAACATTGTCTTATACTTGAAATCTTTACTAAAAAAGGTATCGGTACACTTATCGAAAAATAAGTTAATTAATCAAAAAAATAAACTAAAAACCTTGAGGCTTTTGTTAAGCTTGGATAGACAAGCTTAAATAGATAAAATTCTTCTCTCAAGGTTTTTGTCGATTTACGAATAGTAAGTTAAATAGTAGGAGGAATAAAAATGAATACATTTGAACAAGGCGAAAAAGTAGTAATGCATACATATAACCGTTTTCCTATTGCTCTTGAAAAAGGTGACGGAATGTATGTTTACGATGAAAACGGAAAAAAATATCTTGATTTTGTTGCAGGTATCGCAGTAAACTCTTTAGGTCACAACCACAAAAAACTTGTTGAAACTATTGCAAAACAGGCTCAAACTTTAATACATTGCTCAAACCTTTATTGGACAAAACCACAAGTTTCTCTTGCAACAAAACTTGTTGAAAATAGTGACTTTGATAAAATTTTCTTCTGTAACAGTGGTGCAGAATCAATCGAATCTGGATTGAAAATTGCAAGAAGATATGGTAGTGCAACAGGTCGTTCTGAAGTTATTACAATGAAAAATTCTTTCCACGGCAGAACATTTGGTGCTGTTACAGCAACAGGTCAACCTCACTATCAAGAAAACTTTGGTGAACTTCTTCCAGGAATAAAATACGCTGAATACAATAACTTTGACTCTTTACTTGAAACAGTTTCTGATAAAACTTGTGCTGTTCTTCTTGAACCGGTTCAAGGTGAAGGTGGTATCCACCCAGCTGATGTTGAATATCTTAAAAAAGTTCGTAAACTTTGTGATGATAGAGATATGGTACTTTTGTTTGACGAAGTTCAATGTGGTGTTGGACGTCTTGGAACACTTTTCGCTTATCAGACATTTGGTGTAGTTCCAGACGCTGTATGTACAGCAAAAGGTATTGCTGGTGGTGTTCCGATGGGACTTATGGCAGCAAAACAAAAACTTGCTGACTGTTTCAAAGCTGGTGACCACGCATCAACATTCGGAGGAAATCCACTTGCATCAGCTGCCGGAAACGTTGTTGTTGATGAACTTTTAGGTGGACTTCTTGACAATGTAAAAACAAACGGTGCTTACCTTACAAAAAAATTAAACGAGCTTAAAGATAAATACGATGTAATTACAGATGTACGTGGTATCGGATTTATGCAAGGAATTGAACTTTCAATCCCTGTAGCTGATGTTGTACGTCAAACTATTGAAAATGGCTTACTCCTTGTTAATGCCGGTAAAAATGTAATTCGTTTCGTACCATCTTTAATCGCTACAAAAGAAGATATTGACGAGGCTATGAAAATTCTTGACGGTGTTTTAGCTAGTCTTTAAATAAAAACATAAAAGTCTTTTATCCCAATTTTTAAAAAATCCTACCTAAATTTTTAGGCAGGATTTTTTTATTTTATCTACTTATTTTTATTCTTATTTTTATTCTTGTTTTTGCCTTTCATTTGCATAGCAACCCCAACGCAAACTCCAACAAGCATACCGTACATAATACCATAATTCATTGAGAAATCCAAGACAAAAGAAACAACAACTCCGATAAAACAACCAATAGGACAACAAAGAATCGAATAGTTATACGCCTTTTTATCCAAATCATTTTTTTTATCCCATTTTTCAAAAGCTTCTTTTCTTCTGTTTTTAAAATTTTCTATATCCTTTGTTGTCATACCGTCTTGATTAAAGTCTTCTATTTTTTCTAAATCTTCAGACTTTATACAAGTAAGATTTTTATTATCTTCTTTTTTATTTTTCAGGTCATTGTTTTTTTCTGTATCCTGTGAATTATCATTTTTTCTATAGTATGTTGCAAAAATAGCAATCCCAATGCCTATCACAACAAAGGGAAACGCTGACGATAAAAAATCATTCATATCATTCACCAAACTATATTATGAAAAATATAATTACCAAAACTGTAACATCAGCAACTAAAAATATTTTTACATTTCTTTAGGTGCTTTAATTCCAAGGATAGCAAGACCAGTAGCAATAACAGTTTTAACAGCATAAGTAAGAGCAATTCTTGCTTTTTTAGTTTCACCCTCACTACCTAAAATGCTATTGTCGTGATAGAATTTATTGAAAGCCTGACACAAAGCTACGATATGTCTTGTAACAATATATGGTTCGTATTTTTCGGCTGCATCAACAAGTTTTTCTGGGAACTCTCCTAAAACTCTACAAACATCAATAGATGCTTCATCAGTGAGCTGTGAAAAATCAATATCAAAATCTACGTCAGAATCTTCAATACCAGCTTTTCTTAATATACTGCAAGCTCTAGCGTGTGTATACTGAACGTAAGGACCTGTTTCGCCGTCAAAATTAAGCATTTTTTGTAAATCAAAAACAACATTTTTAATTCTACTGTTGTAAAGGTCGTTAAATATAACAGCACCAATACCAACTTCTTCTGCAATTTCTTCTTTATCTTTAAGGTTAGGATTTTTTTCTTCAATTATTGTACTTGTTTTTTCAACAGCACTATTTAAAATATCCTCCATAAGAACAACGTGACCTTTTCTTGTAGAAAGTTTTCCGTCACCTAAACTAACAAGACCAAAAGGAACGTGAACAAGTTCGTCTGTCCAGTCATATCCCATAAGTTCAATAACTTTAAACCACTGAGCAAAGTGTAAATTTTGGTCAAGAGCTGTAATGTAAATACATTTAGCAAAATCATAAGTTTTCTTTCTATAGAAAGCTGCTGATATATCTCTTGTTGGGTATAACGTACCTCCGTCACTTCTTAATATAAGACAAGGTGGCATATTAAATTCTGAAAGGTCAACAATCTGTGCCCCTTCACTTTCTTTAAGAAGTCCTTTTTCTCTTATCTCATCAACAACGGCACCCATTTTATCATTATAAAAACTTTCGCCTTTATAAGAATCAAATTTAATATTTAATCTGTCATAAATTCTATTAAATTCTTTCATACTTATATCAACGAACCATTTCCATAAATCAAGAGCCTCTTTATCGCCTTCTTGCATTTTTACAAGCCAGCCCCTAGCCTCATCATCAAGAGCAGGATTTTTTTCAGCCTCTTCGTGGAATTTAACATAAATACGACTTAATTCTTTTATGTCATCTCTTTCAACAGCTTCTTTATCGCCCCAGTTTTTGTATGCAACGATAAGTTTACCAAACTGTGTACCCCAATCGCCAAGGTGGTTTATACCAACGCTATGATAGCCTATGCAATTAAAGATATTATAAAGAGCATTTCCGATAACAGTTGAACGCAAATGACCTATATGGAAAGGTTTCGCAACGTTAGGAGAAGAATAATCGATAACAACATTTTTTCCACCACCGTAATTGCTTTTACCATAGTTTTCTTTTTCAGCAAAAACTTTAGAAAGAATTTCTTTAGCAAAAACAGATTTATCAGCATAGAAATTAATGTACGCATTAACAACTTCAACTTTTTCAATACATTCTGGTTTATTTAATTTTTCAGAAATTTCTTTTGCAATAATAGGAGGTGCTTTTCTTAAAACTTTTGCAAGTTTAAAACAAGGAAAAGCAAAATCACCTTTAGATAAATCTGATGGAATTTCGATAGCATTGTAAAGTTCATTTTTTTCAATATCTGTTACAACCTCAGAAAGAGCCTGTGCAATTTGTTCTTTAAAGTCCATTTACAAAAATCTCCTTAAATAAATTTTATTCACACAAATTATGTGTTATATGTTATAATCATAGTATAAATCGCTATACAATTATTTTTTAATAAATTTCTCAATAACAATTGTATAGCTTGCAATATTCTAGTATATATAGTAACACAAAAGCCTTAAAATTACAATTATAAACCAACAAATTTTTTTAAAACTTATAGTGTACTAATTATAGGAAAAGAGAGTGATTACTGATGAAAATAAAAACAAAGTTAATTGCACTAGGTGCAACAGCAGTTTTATCAGCCGTAGCGATAAACAACAAAATATTTGGAAATGCCGAAAAAAAGTTAGACACAAAAAATAAAAATATGGACTTAAAATTTAAATCACATTCTTATGATTGGAAATTTGGCGAAATAAAATACAGAACTATCGGAGAGGGTTCGCCAGTTTTGTTTATCCACTCTCTTTTATTTGGAACAACAAGCGAAGAATGGTCGAAAAACATTTCCGAACTTTCAAAAACAAACAAAATATATTTAATAGACCTTTTGGGATATGGCGAATCAGAAAGAGCCGACATATCATATTCGGCATACTTATATGTATGTCTTATAAATGACTTTATAACAGAGGTAATAAAAGAGCCAACAGCTGTTATTGCATCAAACACAACAGCAACAATATCAGCTATGGCATACATTTTTAATCCGAAAAATTTCAAGAAACTAGCACTTATTTCACCAGCTATAGAGGGCAAAAAGTCCAATGCTTCAGAGTTATTAAAAAAATTACCGTTAGACTTTCCGATATTCGGTGATTTAGTTTTCAACTACTACAACTCAAAGAAAAAGTTAGAGGACTATATCAGCAAATTTTATTCCAACAAAAGTTTAATAACAGAGGAAAAATTAAATTCGATATACGCATATTCACACAAAGGATACGGAAACAACAGGCATTTATTTGCGTCATATATTACAAACAAATTTGATATAGAAATGGAAACATCTTTACCAGAAATAGAAATACCTGTTTTATTAATTTACGGCGAGGATTATCCAAAGTCAGACGAGTTAGCAAAAAAAGCAAAAGAATTAAATTCAAAGGTGAGCGTTGAGATTTTGGGTGGAAAGAATTTTCCAAACGAAGAAGACCCTAGCCGATTTAACCTAGTTATAGAAAAATTTTTTGAAGAAGACTAAAAGATTAAAACTATGGACTTTAACTGCTTCAAGGACTTTTGGGGAACCCCCCACCTTTTTGCGATAGAAAAAAGTTTCAAAAACTTTTGACATAAATAAAACTTCTGATAAGTTTATTTTTATTTGATTTAAAATAAAAAACATCAAAAAAATAGGCATTTAAGGTTTTCACCTTAATGCCTATTTTTTAATACATACTTTGCATAGCCTGTTTCACAGCCTGGTCTTCTTCATCTGACAACTTATATTTAACACATTGACCTTTTTCGATAGGTTTTGCATAAGTATAGCAACCATCTCTTGAATACACACTATTTAAAACAATACCGTCATCATTTTCATTTAACAACGCAACTGCATAACACAAATCACCACCAACATCTTCAAAAGGATTATATCTTACAACACCAACCTTTTGAACACAGAATTTAATCTGTCTTTGCAATTCTTTGATGTGACCCATAAATCTATCTTGTTTTTCGCTTATTGCGTTTGACTGGTCAATAAACCCTTTGAGCATTTCCTCAAAGTCACTTCCGTTTTTCTGACCCATAAATTCATTCATTCTTTTTTTAATCTTTGACGCTTTACATAAAGCAACGATTGTCAAAATAAAAAGCAACAAACAAAAAACGGATAAACCTAAAATAATAAAACTAGCATTCTGACTAATAATATCAAAAAAATTCATACAACAATTTCCTTTCTTAATAATAAGTTTTTATTCTTTAACGCTATTTAACATACAGATAAGTCTGTCAAGTTCGTCTTCAGAATAGTATTCAATTTCAATCTTACCTTTATTCTTCCCATTTTTTATAGTAACTTTTGTGCCAAGAATATCCTTTAAACTTTTTTCGATTTTTCTATATTCTGCAAAATTAGGCTCAATAGCTTTTTGAGTTTTTTCTGAATTTTCTTCATTTTTGTTTTGCATAGCCTCGATGTATTTTCTGACAAACTCTTCCGTCATTCTAACGCTAAAACCATCGTCAATAATTTTTTCAGCAACTTCAAACTGAGCGTCATTATCTGTTATCGGAAGTAATGCCCTTGCGTGACCGTTAGATAATTTATTTTCTTTAACCAACTGCTGAACTCTACTATCAAGATTTAAAAGTCTGATTGAATTGGCAACAGCCGTTCTACTTTTGCCAACCTTTTGAGCAATTGTTTCCTGATTAAATCCAAACTCATCGTGAAACTTTTTATATGTAAACGCTTCTTCAATTGGGTTAAGATTTTCCCTTTGGATATTTTCGATTAATGACGCCTCAAGAGTTTTTACCTCGTCAAAATCTTTTACGATAATAGGGACTTTTTTAAGTCCTGCCACCCTTGCAGCTCGCCATCTCCGTTCACCTGCGATTATCTGGTAAAATTCACCAACCTGTTTAACAACTATAGGTTGAACTATACCAATCTCTTTAATAGACTCTGAAAGTTCTAAAATTTTTTCATCATCAAAATTTTTTCTAGGCTGATTTTTATTTGGTTCAATTTTATTTAAATCTACCTCAATTTCAAAATTTTTAATTTCTTCTTTTTTATCAGTCAAGCCACCTTGAGGTAATTTCACATCTTTATCAGAATTTTGTATTTCAACAGATTTTGATTTATTTTTTTCAGGAATAATATTACCACCAGAAAAAAGAGCATCAAGACCTTTACCAAGACCTTTTCTTTTCATAAATTATCCCTCCTTATTCATAACCTCTTTTGCAAGAACACGATAAGCCTCTGCCCCTTTAGACCTTGTGTCATAGATGTTTATAGGTAAACCATAACTAGGCGCTTCGCTAAGTCTAACGTTTCTAGGAATAATACATTTATAAATATCATCGCTAAGGTGTTTTTTAACTTCTTCAACAACTTGAGCAGATAAATTAGTTCTTGAGTCATACATAGTAAACACAACACCCTCGATAGATAAATCTGGGTTAAGTTTTTCCTCAACTAAATTTATAGTATACATAAGCTGAGTAAGTCCCTCAAGTGCGTAGTATTCACATTGCAAAGGAACTATAACAGAATTTGATGCAACAAGAGCATTGATAGTCAATAAATTCAAAGCAGGAGGACAGTCAATAATAACAAAATCGTATTTATCCTTTACGCTACTAAGTAAGTTTTTAAGTATAAATTCCCTACCTTCAAAATTAATAAGTTCGATTTCTGCACCAGATAAATTTATATCAGTTGGAATAATATCAAGATTTTCCACTTCTTCAACCTTAACGATTGCCTTTTCCACGCTTTCCTCATTTCCGACCAAAACATCGTATAAAGAAACTTCGATATTATTTTTATCAATTCCAAAACCACTAGATGTATTTCCCTGTGGGTCAGAGTCAATAACAAGGACTTTTTTGCCAGCCTCTGCGATACAAGCACTAAGATTAATAGCTGTTGTTGTTTTACCAACCCCACCTTTTTGGTTAGAAATAGAGATAACTCTACCCATAATTTTTTTCCTCCAATCAATTGTGTCATAAATAATTAAAATGCCTAATTCAATTATACCATAAAAAAAGATATAATCAAATAAAATAATAAAAATGTTTCACGTGAAACACATCAAGTACAAATATCAACATAAATGTTTCACGTGAAACACATCAAGTACAAATATCAACATAAACGTTTCACGTGAAACATTGTCAATCAGATAAACAAAAAAACGTTTCACGTGAAACATTGTCAATCAAATAAACAAAAAACGTTTCACGTGAAACACTTATCATTTTTTTCTAAAAAACAAACAATATAGCCCAATACATATAAGGCTAAAAATCATAACATTATCAATTATAAAGCTTAAAAAAGCCTCATTGTCTTGGCTACCGATGATTTCAAAGAAACGAGTCTTTCCTCTAGAAATCTCAATAACAGCAACAATAAAAAAAGCAAGTATATTAATTTTTCTATGTTTAAGTAAACATCTTCTAATATCATCAATGTCATCAACAACCTCTTTCCCCTCGCCTATTTTTTTACGACAGTTGTAAGCATCGAAAACACCAAAAATCCATATAATTATAAATCCGAGCGAAAACACCCTATAAAATACAGACGTTGAAAGATAGCAACAGGCAAAGAAAGAAAATAACAAAAACATACCTCTTTTCATAAGCCCAAGGTACATCTGCCCACAACCCGGAATTAACGAAAGTAAAAAAACAAAAAACTTTTTAAACGGCGTAAAATCATTTTTTGATGACATAAAAAACAACTCCTAAAAAACTAACCAACAAATTACTTATATAAATATATACGTATTAAAACACAAAAAAGTTTTATCCAGTAATATTTTTATTTTTGAACTTTAATTCTAACCTCAAGATTGTCATCATCTTCATTAAATTTACATTCCGTTTTAACCCCTGCTAAATTCATTGTATCAACAGCCTGACAAATTGTATTTGTAAAAAACTTAATGTCCTTTATATATATTTTAATTTTCTGGTTCACGTTTGCCTTGTCAATTTTAGAAATAATATCATCTATATCCCCTACTTCGACATAACGCCCCATATTAATTATTTTTACGACCTCATCAACAAGTATCTTTGTTTTTTTCGGATTAAGTTCAAACAAGATAATTTTATCCAAAACCATTTTTATAACACTACTATCTTTTATTCTAATCAAATCAATAACTTGATTTTCCGATATACCATTTTCAATAATATCTCTGCGAAACTCATATTGCATATTTAAAAGTTGTAGTTTATTTAAAACGTAACTTTCATCTTTTCCCATAATTTTTGCTATTTCAAAAGTAGAATAACCATAGTCAGACATAACGTCATAAATTCCTTTTGCCGTTTCAAAAAAGTCTGGTTTTTCGCATTGTATGTTTTCAATCAAAGAAACGGCAGCACAATCCCTGTCCCCAATATCAGTAATTATGCAAGGTATGTAAAAAAGACCGATAGCCTTACAAGCCTTTAGTCGTCTTTCCCCAAAAACAACTTCATAGCTTTGAGCGTTTAATTTTCTGACACAAATGGGTTGTAAAACCCCAAATTGTTTAATAGATTTAGCAAGGTCATTAACTTCATTTATGTCGAAAAAATATCTAGCCTGATAAGGGCTAGGTCTTATCCACGAAATAGGTAGTTGTGTAACCTCGTTTTTTCTGACAATAGTCATATTTTCCATAAAAAAACCCCCAATAAACTTTGTACGAAGAAACAGCTGTTTCTTCATTTAATTTAATTTAATTTAATTTAATTTAATTTGCAAAAAATCGTTGATTTTTTGCAAGGCTGTCGACTTTTTCGACAGCCTTTTATTTATGGGTAAATTATAACACAAACCACCAAAATAAAAAACAAACAAAATCTTTAGTATTTTTATTATAATTTACAGACAAAAACAAAAAGCCCTATCATTTGATAGGACTTTTAGAAATTTTACCAGATTTTCTAGGATATTTAGAAGAAGTTTGTCTTACTTTTTTTATCATAACAAGTGTATGGGTAATATCAGTAAAAGGAATTTCGACTTTTTCAACCTTTTCTATTTCTCCACCAAGCACCTCAATAGCCTTTTGGGCTTCGATAACTTCAGCTTTTGCATCAGGTCCTTTAAGTGAAACAAAATATCCCCCAACCTTTACAAAAGGCAAACAATATTCAGATAAAACAGCAAGGTTTGCAACAGCACGAGAAACACAATAATCAAATTTTTCACGTAAATCTTTATCTTGACCACCATCTTCTGCACGTGAGTGAATACAAGTGACATTTTCAAGAGAAAGTTGTTTTTTAACTTCTTCAAGAAAGTTTATTCTTTTGTTAAGTGAGTCAAGCAAAGTAAGATTTATGCTAGGTTCAGCAATTTTAACAGGAACACCAGGGAAACCTGCACCAGTTCCAACGTCAATAACAGCTTTATTTTTTGCATTTATAAATGGTAGTAAAGAAACAGAGTCTGCAAAGTGTTTTAAAAGAACCTCTTTGTCATCAGTTATAGCTGTCAGGTTCATTTTTTCGTTCCATTCAAGTAAAACTTCTTTATATTTCATAAACTGAGAAACTTGCTTATCATCAAGGGTTACACCAAGTTTTTCACAAGCATCGATTAAAATTTTATCCATATTTTTTTCCTTTCAAAATTTCCTGTAACGTTTTCTTCTTCTATACGGTAAATCTTCCATTTACTAAAATAATCTGGTTCATTTATAAGGTAAAAGTGTAATATCTTCTTTTTATTTTCGTTTGAAACGAATACAGAGTTTACTTTTTCACCTTTAGGAAAGTAAGAATTTTTATAAGAAACGGGTATATAGTTGTAAGATTTGACGTTATCAAAAATTTCTTTTAAAGCATCTTGGTCAACAAAAAGACTAAGCCTGCTTATATAAGTCATAGCGTCTTGAAAATCTTTTTTAATAAGGGCATCAAGAAATAATTTTGGGGTAGAATTATCGTTCACAAGGCTAAGATAAGGTTGTTCATCAGACTGAAAATAAAACTGATGTTGCTTATAATTGTGGTTAAGTTTAACGGCGATACTTCCTTTTTGAATTTCCCTTTCTGCAAAACCAAAATCACTCTGCCAACTTACAAAATAACTTTTCTTATTACTAACCCTTTTCTTTTTTTTACGTTCCATAATCTTCCCCTCCCTTCTATCATTCTAATTTTATATCTAATCTTAATTTTTAAACTATGTCAATTTTATCGACATATAAAAATTGTTGATAACATCATATTTGCATTATATTAAACCATTGTGGAAAATTCTATTATTTTTTAAAAATTAATTTTATCCACGATTGCATTAATTTTTTTACAAATTTAAGTTATCCACAAATTTTTAAAAATTTTTATATTTCAAAATTACATAGCACTTTTCCACATTTAAAATGCTACATACTTTATTCATATTTCTTTATATTTCATTTTTAACTTTGCACTTTTTGTCTAGTCAGTACGAACATTTGTTTTGTAACAAAAAAATACCCTCTAAAGCCTTGAGCTTAACCTAAAACACAATTTACTAAACCCTACTTTCAAATGGTGCATTAGTTACTCAAGGCTTTAAAGCTTTTATCTTTTATATAAATTATTTTTTGTTATTTACCAGCTAGAGCGACAAGGAGAACGCTTATATCAGCTGGAGAAACACCAGCAATACGAGATGCCTGCCCAACGCTTACTGGTCTAATGTCAGTAAGTTTTTGTTGAGCCTCAAGTCTAAGACCTTTGATTTCATAATAATCAATCTCTGGAGGTAACATTTTTTCCTCCATTTTTTTGTACTGACTAACTTGTACAAGCTGACGTTTAATATAACCCTCATATTTAATTTGTATATTAACCTGTTCACGTACATCGTCTGGCAATTCTGGTCTATCTTTGTCAACAAAAGCGAGGTCGTCATAGTTAAGCTCTGGTCTTTTTATAAGCTCTGATAATTTTATACCAGTTGTAAGTACAGAGCCACCTCTTTCCTCAATAAACTTATTAATTTCATCACTAGGACCGATGTTCACGTGAAGAACTCTTTCGATTTCTTTTTCAACAGTTTCTTTTTTGTTTACAAATTTTTGATAACGTTCTTCTGTAACAAGACCAACTTTATATCCTTTTTCTGTCAATCTCATATCAGCATTATCTTGACGTAAAAGCAAACGATATTCTGCACGAGATGTCATCATACGATAAGGCTCTTTGCTTCCTTTAGTTACAATATCATCGATAAGAACACCGATGTAAGCATCTGAACGGTCAAGGATAAGAGGTTCTTTTTCTTCGATATATAAAGCAGCGTTTATACCCCCTATTATACCTTGAGCAGCAGCCTCTTCATATCCAGATGTACCGTTAAACTGACCAGCACTAAAAAGACCCTTTATTCTTTTAAATTCAAGGCTAAGTTTAAGCTGAGTTGCGTCTATACAATCGTATTCAATAGCGTAAGCAGTACGCATAATCTGGCAATTTTCAAGACCAGGGATAGTCCTATACATAGCGACCTGAACATCTTCCGGCAAAGATGTACTCATACCTTGGATATACATTTCGTTAGTATCTTCGCCCTCTGGCTCAATGAATATCTGGTGTCTTTCTTTATCGGCAAATCTAACGACTTTGTCCTCGATAGACGGACAATATCTTGGACCAGTACCATCGATAACACCACCATAGAGAGGTGACCTATCAAGATTTTTTCTAATAATTTCGTGAGTTTTTGCATTGGTATAAGTAAGGTAACAAGGGACTTGTTCTCTTTCAATATCTTTAGATGTATTATCAAAAGAGAAAGGAACTATTTTTTCGTCACCCTCTTGAATAGACATTTTAGAAAAATCGATAGTTCTTTTATCGACTCTGGCAGGAGTACCAGTTTTAAATCTAAAAATTCTAACACCAAGGTTTTTAAGCGATTCGCTCAAGTGGGTTGCATTTCTAAGGCCATTAGGACCACTTTGGATAATAGTGTCACCGTAAAGACATCTTGATTTAAGGTACGTACCCATACAGAGTACAACAGCCTTACATTTATAGTAAGCACCAGATTCAGTAATAACGCCGGTAACGACACCTTTATCGGTAACGATTTCGTTTACTTCGCCCTGTTTAATGATAAGATTTTCCGTATTTTCAAGGGTTCTTTTCATTTCAGTATGATATTTAGCCTTATCAGCCTGAGCCCTAAGGGAATAAACGGCTGGGCCTTTACCCGTATTAAGCATACGTGTTTGTATATATGTTTTATCGATATTTTTACCCATTTCGCCACCAAGTGCGTCAATTTCCCTAACGAGGTGACCTTTAGAGCTACCACCTACGTTTGGGTTACAAGGCATCATAGCGATACTATCGAGATTTATTGCAAACATAACAGTCGAGTGACCCATTCTTGCAGATGCGAGGGCAGCCTCACAGCCGGCGTGTCCACCACCAACAACAACAACGTCAACTTCCTGTGCGTCATATTTCATAAAACTTCAACCTTTCTTTTATTTTTTAAAACTAAAGACCGTGGGGCTTTGCCCCATATGCACTAACCTAATTTGTAATTAGCTGTTTATACAGGTTTTAAGCAA
>CABVAP010000031.1 GCA_902496345.1 uncultured Eubacteriales bacterium | reverse complement strand
CAGTCAAAAAGTACCACGCCGTAGGCAAATAAATAGATTTCCGATAAAATCGAATATAAACTAAAAAAACAACCCTACTACAAAACTAATTTTTGAAATCTTTTTACTCAAAAAAATTTACCCCTCCAAACCCCAACTTATAAATAAATTTAAATTTTTCCAATAAAATAGGGGTGATGTATCACCCCATTTTACTGTTTTCTTCCTATTTTCTCATTCTACCCTTATTAAGAATAAGATTTTTATTTTTCTATCGGAAACTTGTAATCCGAATTAAGGCAATACCGCATAATTAGATAAAGCAGGTTTGAGATGATATTTTTCAGTGCAAGGAAAAAATTCGCAATCATAGTCGGAGCCTATGATAAGAGGTTTTGACGCAGCAATGGGAAATATCATCAAAAGCTGCGAAATCATAATTGTGCGGTATTGCCTTAAGTGCTTTTTGAAGAATTGCAGAAACATCTGTCGCTGTAGCAATATCATTACCTAAAACTAAAGCATTTTTAAGTCCAGCTTCTGTAATTTCAACACCTGTAGAATTAAGCACATAGTCAAGGAGAAGGCTTGCGTCATTTATAGTAACACTACCGTCACAATCAACATCACCTAAAACTGTGATAACCTCTTTTACAGCCTCAGCATTTGCATAATCTATTGCAAAATACGCATCTGGATTATATCCCGTTGCTGTTATGTACATATTTACATACACACCGTCTTTGCTTTTATCTGGTATTGCAAATGTAATCTGCGTTACGTGTCCATCTTCGTCTGTTACTGTTTCTGGTGTAATTGTATCACCCTTTGCACTATCTCCTGTGTAAACCTTCCAATCACTCGCCCAATCTGATATATTCCCAACTGTAACAGCCTGTAAATCTACTGTAAGTTTTCCACTTCCGTCTTCTAATATTTCCAAGCTTCCTCCCTTTATTGCACTTGCTGCCATTGAAGCATTATTTATATTTGACGCATTTTTCATACTTACCGGAACAGTATATTTACCTGCTTTAAGCTCCACATTTCCAGAGCCAAATCCTGTTTGTTGAACTTTTTGAATACTATCCCAATAAACATTTACAAAACTATCAGCAGCAAATACCCCATTTTCAAATTCAATTCCGGATATATTGCCATTAAGATTTTTCATAGAAGGGACATAAATTTTAGTTCTAGTATTATAAATTTTTGCAAAATCGCCCTCAAGAGGGAATTTAACGTTTGTAACAACTGATTTTTCTCCAACAGAATCAAAATCAACAGTTTCAGTTGTAACAACTGCGTCTTTTTTCAATTCCTGTTCCAAATCGTTATTACCGTAATAACCAACAAAATCTGTTACATAAAGAGGTTCTTTGCTAGTTCCATTTATAATATCTGTGTCAAGAGTCATATTTCCGTCACTATCAACGGTAATTATTGTCTTACCTGTTTCATTTTCTATAAGGCTATGTTTAACTACATCTGTATAGTAAGCTATATCAACACTGTAAGTACCCTCTTCAAGTTTTTGAGTTGGAAGAGTTATTTCTTCATCATCGATAGCAAGTTCAAGAGCTGTTAATATAGCATCTCTGATAGCATTACTAGAGTATGTAGCACTTGAAACAGCGTCTACATCATAGATTCCCTGAGCATCTGTAGAGCTTTTTCCGATATAACTGTTTTTAAGTCCCTCATAAGCTGTTTGTAACTTAGTTTGGTTATAGTCGGCATAAGTTCCACTAAAATTTTCACCTGTAACTTCAATATCAGTAATAACATCATCTTTAACTTTTACAGTAACTTTAACGTCATATTCACCAAATTGGTCAATATGAGAAGTTGCAGTATAAGTTTTTTCTTCGCTTTCACTGTCGGCAAGAATAACATTTTCATCATCTTGATATTCATTTGCATAAGCAAAAATTGAAAGGTTAGAAACCACAATACTTGTAGCAAGTAAAAATGACGCATATTGTTTTAACTTTTTTTCATTTTATTAATCCTTTCTGTAAAAATATATTAAAGAACCCAAAACAAACTTTATTAGCTTTGACTAACTAAGAGTATACTATCCAACGTTAAATTTTGTCAAGCATTTTTAAGGCAATACCGCATAATTCGATAAAACAGATTTGAAATGATATTTTTCAGTACAAGGAAAAAGCTCGCAATCATAGTCGGAGCCTATGATAAGAGGTTTTAACGTAGTAATGAGAAATATCATTCAAAGCTGTGAAATCATAATTGTGAGGTGTTGCCTTAAAATAGGTAAATCTAATAATAATATAAAATTAATACCAAATTATAACAATTATTCAAGTAAACTATTGTTAATTTTATTAGCTTTAGCCAACTGTGTACTTTTAAAAAATTAATAAAATAACAACTATATACAAAAAAACCGTCATTTTGTTTTCACAAAACAACGGTTTTTACTAAAATCCAGATTATTCTTTTATGTTAAATAAAGAAACACTTTGTCTAAATAAAGCAGATTGACTTGCAAGTTCTTCAGATGCAGCAGCACTTTCTTCAGATGTAGCCGTATTAGTTGAAACAACTTCAGCGATTTGTTGTATGCCGACATTAATTTCAGAAATTGCATTAGATTGTTCTCTAGAGTTTTTGTCAACTTCAGCAGATATAACAGAAATTTCATCAACTTGGTCAGCGATAACCCTAACTGTTTCAGCAGTTCTGTTTACGATTTCGCTACCGTGAGAAACTTTTTCAAGTGCAATAGAAATAAGTTTAGATGATTCTTTTGCAGACTGTTGACTTCTTGACGCAAGGCTACGAACTTCTTCAGCGATAACAGAGAAACCTTTTCCGTGTTCGCCAGCTCTTGCAGCCTCAACAGAAGCATTAAGTGCAAGTATGTTTGTCTGAGAAGCAATTTCATCAATAGCACTAATAATAGCAGAAACATTGTTAGATGATTGATTAATAGCGTCCATAGCCTCTAATAAGTTGTCCATATCAGTTCGTATATTAGTTGCACTTTCTTTTGCCTCAATAGCAAGATTATTTGACTTATCAATATTTTCAGCATTCTTTTCCGCATTTTTAGAAACAATAGCAATTGTTGAGGTAAGTTCATCAACGGCACTAGCTTGTTGAGATGCTCCCTGAGCAAGAGCAGTTGAGGAGTCAGCAATACTTTGTGAACCAATAGCAACCTGTTCAGAAGAAACAACAATTTCTTTAATCAATTTATTAAAGTTATTTATAATAAGCTCAAGTGATTCTTTTATAGTTTTAAAATCGCCAACATATTCACCCTCAATAGAAACATCAAGGTTTTGATTAGCCATAATATTCAAAGTAGTTGAAATTTCTCTTATGTATTGAGAAAGAATTTTTATAGTTGTATTGATGTCAACCGCCATTTCAGCAAATTCGCCTTTATGTTTGTTTACGTCAACAGTAAAATCAAAATTACCTTTAGAAATTTTTTCTAAAGACTCTTTTGTAACTCTGATAGGTTCAGAAACACTTGTAACAAGTTTGTTAAGTTCATCAACGATGTCGCCCCAAGTACCAGCAAAACCCTCTCTTGACAATGAAACGCTAAAGTCACCACTGTTCACACTTTCAATAACTAAGTTTACAGCGTCACTAATTCCACCGATATGTTTTTTCATAGAGTCCATAGATTTATGAACGATAGCTTTTTTGCCTTTAAATCTAGGGCAATCTTCAGAGAAATCACCTTCAGAATATGCGTTAATTTGTTTAGTAATAATTCTAAGCTCATTCATCGTGTCATCAAGCATATTATTTATGCTTTCAGCAATTCCTCGATATTCGCCATTATATTTAGAAACATCAATTTTTGCATCAGTGTTCCCCTCTTTTATTTCATCAAAAGAGTTTTTCATATCGTCAACAACACAATTAAATGTATCAATAAGATTTGCAAAATTATTAGAAACAAGACCAACTTCGTTTGTTAAATTTGTTCTAAGGTCACTAGAGAAATCACCATCAGAGGCCTGTTTAGAGGCTTTAGCAAGCTTTATCAAAGATTTTGCTATTCTACCAGAAATCAAAACAGATAAACTAACAGACAAAACCAAAACTATTAATATTAAAATTACAGTAACTGTTGTTGAAACTTTTTCAATGTCACGAATAGTTTCTTCTCTATCTTCTTTTCTTACCTTTGAATCATCTTTAATTTTTATAGCAAGTGATTTAAATTGTTCACCGTTAGATGCAAGTTCATTAAAAACCTGTTCAAGTTTTTTTCCGTCACCAGCCACAGCAGCGTTATAAACTTCAGCAAAGAGTGGCTTTACATTATTCAACATATTTTCAAATTCATCAGAATTTTTAATTAAAGTTGCCCTTTCATCATCTGATAAAGAGCTATCAGAGTTCACGTTTGTATCATATTGTTTGATGTGGCTAACTACTTTTTCATAACCAGCATTAACAGCGGCATATTGTTCTTTAAGTGAATTTGCATCGGCATCACCAGAGTTAGCCATAACGATAAGTTTAAGCAAATCAGAGTTTGTCGCATCAACTCCACCAACGATTTCTGTAGCAATGTTGTATTGTTCTGCAACACAGTTCAAAACAACGTCATATCTACCAGTAACATCAAAAAAAGAGACAAGACCATTCACAGCAATTATGATAGAAAAAACAAATAACAGTGCTGACAACATCATAATTTTAGTTTTAATTGACAAATTAGTTAATTTGTATAAAAAACTATTCATACTAAAAATCACTTCCTTTTCTATAATAATATACAATAGTAACTTAATAGATATTATATCATCTAAAATTTTATAATTCAACAATAATCTTCATATTACAAAAAAAATGCCATTTTATACAAAATGGCATTTCTTTGCTCTATAAATTTTTTATTTTTTATATCAATCTTTAAGCTTAAATAATGAAACTGTTTGTTTAAATACAGCAGATTGACTTGCAAGTTCTTCAGATGCTGCAGCACTTTCTTCAGAAGTAGCTGTGTTGTTAGAAACAACCTCAGAAATCTGGTTGATACCAACGTTGATTTCAGCAATAGCGTTAGATTGTTCTCTAGAGTCTTTGTCAACTTCTTTAGAGATAACAGAGATTTCATCAATCTGGTTAGCAATTTTTCTGATAACATCAGCAGTTCTGTTTACAATTTCACTACCGTCAGAAACCTTGTCAAGGGCGATGTTGATAAGTTCAGAAGACTCTTGAGCAGATTGCTGACTTCTAGCAGCAAGGCTACGAACTTCTTCTGCAACAACGGCAAAGCCTTTACCGTGTTCACCAGCTCTTGCAGCTTCAACAGATGCATTAAGGGCAAGGATATTTGTCTGGAATGCAATATCATCGATAGATTTGATAATAGATGAAATGTTGTTAGAAGATTCAGAGATAGCGTCCATAGCTTTAAGTAAATCTTGCATTTCAGTACGAACATTCTGAGCACTTTCTTTAGCTTCAATAGCAAGGTTGTTAGATTTGTCGATGTTTTCTGCGTTCTTTTCTGCGTTTCTAGAAACAACACCGATAGTAGCTGTAAGTTCTTCAACGGCACTAGCTTGTTCAGATGCACCCTGAGCAAGAGCAGTTGAAGAGTCGGCGATACTTTGAGAACCGATAGCAACCTGTTCAGAAGACATCATAATTTCTTTGATTAAGTGGTTAAAGTTATTTACGATAAGTTCAAGAGCAGTCTTGATTGCTTTAAAGTCACCAATATATTCTTGTTCAATAGACACATTAAGGTCTTGATTAGCCATACTTGTCAATACGTCAGCGATTTCACCTATGTAAGAACCAAGGCCAGTGAGAGTAGTGTTTAAATCTCTAACCATTTCTAAGAATTCGCCTTTATATTTAGATTCATCAATAGTGAAGTCAAAGTTACCTTTAGACATTTCACCCAAAAAATCTTTAGTTACTCTGATAGGTTCAGCAACTGTAGAAACAAGTTCGTTAAGTTCATCAACGATTACTGCCCAGTTACCTTTAAGAGTACCTTTATCAACAACAGTACCGAAGTCACCTTCTTTGATACCATAGATAATAGTGTTGATGTTGTCGCTAACACCATTGATATGATTTTTCATATCATCAAAAGATTCGTGAATAATAGCTTTTTTACCTTTAAATCTAGGACAATCGTGCTGTAAATCACCTTCAGCATATCTAGTGATTTCACCAGCGATAGTATGAAGTTCAATCATTGCTGAATTAAGCATTGAGTTGATGTGTTCAGCGATGTCTTTGTACTCACCACTATATTTTTTAGCATCGATTCTAGCTTCTGTGTCACCCTCTTTGTATTCTTCAAAGGCAACATTCATATCATCAATAATTTCTTTAATTGTTTGAACAAGATAGTCAAAGCTATTTGAAAGCTGACCAATTTCATTAGTAAGGTTAGTTCTTGCACTGACTGTAAAGTCACCATCAGAAACTTTTTTAGTAAGAGCAGCAAGAGCTTTGATAGGGTTTGCAATCTGATTTGCATTAACCATAGATAATACAACAGCAATAATTAAGATTACAACGAAAGCGATAATCATAATAACTGTTGTTTCTGCAGCAGCAGTTTCAGCTTCTCTAGTAATAACATCTGCTCTTTCCTCAGCAGATTTACGGATTTCAGAAACATCATTTGTTAATTTAGAGTTTATCTCAATTAATTTGTTAGTTAAAACCTGAAGTTCTTGCACTTTGTCATCAATACAGTAAGTTTTGAAATCAGCAGCATAGCTGTGAGTTTCATTCAATCCGTTTACTACATTAGTTCTTAAAGCTAAAAGTTCACTTTTTTTCTGGTCAGTAAGAGTATCATCTGTTTCTACAGCTGTTTTATACTCATCTAATAACTTGTTTGATTCTTCCATTGCTTTGGAAGCAACCTCAATTTTTTTAAGCGTTCCATCATCGCTATCATAAAGTTCACTCTGAACTATAGCAGAATTTATACCAAGTCTGAGTGTAGAGATTTGAAGTTCAAGTTTATCAGCAATATCCGCTCTTTCAGATGCAGTGCTAAGTAACAACTGATAATCATTTTTTACAGCCATAACGCCAACTATACCACAAGTTCCAAGTACAGCCACTAATATCGCTAATAAAACAGCAAATAAAACCATTCTACCCTTGATTGTTGCATTTTTGTAAGAATTACCTATCTTACCCATTACATCATCTCCTTAAATGATTTTTAAATTGGTTATATTATAACACATAACAAATTAAATTTCAACAGCATATACTCAAAAAAAAGATATTTTGTTAAAAAAAACATAAATTTCCACCGTCAATTATACATTTCGACCAAAACAAAATTTTATATAATAAATTTTATAGACAATTTTTTTTTATAATTCCACAATATTTTTAATAATTCAACAAATAAGATTTTCTTTAAAAAGACCAACTTTGTATAGATTGACACATTTTTAAGCATTATTCCACTCTATTTATGAAATTTTAACAATACCATTGAATAAAAAAACAGCTCAAACTTCAGGCAAAAAACATAGCTAAAAAACTATTTTCCCTGTAAACCTTCGGCTACAACCTCTTCAACATTACTAACAAAGATAACTTCAAGCCCCTCTTTTGCATAATCAGGGACTTCTTTAAAATCAGCCTCGTTTTCCTTTGGAATAAGTAGCTTTTCTATTCCAAACATCTTAGCAGCAATTATTTTTTCTTTAAGACCACCAATAGGAAGAACCCTGCCAGTCAACGTAACTTCGCCAGTCATAGCAATGTTGTATTTAACAGGTCGTTTAGTAAGTGCTGAGATGATAGAGAGAGTCATAGTTATACCAGCAGACGGACCGTCTTTTGGTGTTGCCCCCTCTGGTATATGGATATGAATATCGTTTTTCTCGTTAAAATCAGGGTCAATACCATATTTTTCAGCATTTGCCCTAATGTAACTTATAGCTGCCCCAGCAGATTCTTCCATAACTTTCCCAACGTTTCCGGTAAGTTTAAAGTTCCCCTTACCTTTCATAACAACCGTTTCGATATTCAAAGTTGTTCCACCAACTCTAGTCCAAGCAAGACCGGTTACAACACCGATTTTATCGTTTTTGTCTGTGTACTCTTCTTTGAATTTTCTTGCACCTAAAAATTCCTCAAGATTAGATTTTCTAACTGAAACACTTTCTGTGTCGTCAATTGAAATCTTTTTTGCGACCTTTCGGCAAACCTTACCGATTAATCTTTCAAGTGTACGAACGCCTGCTTCTCTAGTATATCCAGAAATAATTTCAGAAACAACATCTTTAGGGATTTTAATTTGTTTTTTAGTAAGTCCATTTGCAGAAATTTGCTTATTAACAAGGTACTTCATAGCGATATTTAATTTTTCCTCGCTTGTGTAACTTCCAAGGTTTATTATCTCAAGCCTGTCACGAAGTGCAAGGGGGATACCGTCAATGTCGTTTGCTGTACACATAAAAAGGACTTTGGAAATATCAAGAGGTACTTCAAGATAATTATCTCTAAAAGAAAAATTCTGTTCGCCGTCAAGTACTTCAAGTAATGCAGCAGCAGGGTCGCCCTTTCTTTCGTTTCTGATTTTGTCTATTTCATCAAATAAAATAAGAGGGTTCATAGTGCTTGCATTTTTGATAGATGTAACAATCCTACCAGGCATAGCACCGACATAAGTCTTTCTGTGACCTCTGATTTCAGCCTCATCGCTTATACCACCTAATGACATTCTGACGTATTTTCGATTTAACGCTTTAGCGATGGATTGTGCAATAGATGTTTTTCCAACCCCAGGAGGTCCGACAAGGCAGATTATAGGGGCATTTATTTCCTCAGACATTTTTCTAACAGCCAAAAATTCAACAATTCTTTCTTTGACTTCTTTCAAACCATAATGGTCTTTGTCTAAAATTTTCCAAGCTTTTTTTATGTCATCATTTTCCTTGTCATAAACGCCCCAAGGCATATCAAGAACAAGGTCTATGTAATCCCTTGCGACAGATGCTTCGGCTGATGATGTGTTAGCCATTTTTTTAAGGCGTGAAATTTCTTTTTCGATACGTTTTTTAACCTCTTGAGGAATTTCTGTCAATTCATTAAGTCGCCTTGTATATTCCTTTGTTTCGGCTAAAATACCGTCTTCCTCGCCAAGTTCATTTTGAATTATTTTCATTTCTTCCCTAAGGAAATAGTTTCTTTGAGTCATATCGATTTTCTTTCGAACTTCGTCATAAATTTCCTTTTTTACGCCCAAAGAATTTATTTCAACGTTCAAAAGTTTTATAAGTTTTTTGGCTCTTTCGTAATAGTCTGTTTCTTGAAGTAACGTCTGTTTGTCAGAAATATCAAAATGAATTTTATCAGCTATTGTGTAAGTTATAAAATCTATATTTTCTGACGATATTATATCCATAATAAATTCTGGGCTAACTTTTCCAAGTCTTGCATATTCATCAAATGTTTCAAGCAAAAGTTTTGAGATAGCTCTGTATTCAAAGTCGTGTTGTTCTTCGCCACTTTCGCTTTTTTTGTATATAATGTCAGGAATTTCTTCGAT
This sequence comes from uncultured Eubacteriales bacterium, assembly GCA_902496345.1. Taxonomy (GTDB): domain Bacteria; phylum Bacillota; class Clostridia; order Lachnospirales; family CAG-274; genus MGBC114079. The sequence goes on along the minus strand of CABVAP010000031.1, from coordinate 11,039 downwards.
GTCAACAGAAAAATATTTTTCGTCATCATCAAATTTAATTATTTTGTATTTGCCAAAACATTCAGCAAAAACTTTTGTAATTCCAGCTGGCAATTTCAAAATCTGTTCAACTCGACCAATAACGCCAGTTTCGTAAATATCATTAGTTGAAATATCTTCAACACTAACATCTTTTTGGGCAGAGAAAAATATAATGTTTCCCTCTTTCATTCCGGCTTCAAGAGCGTTAAGAGATTTTTTTCGCATAACTTCAAAGCTAACTTTTCTGTTAGGATAAAAAACTCGTCCCCTCAAAGCTATCATAGGCAGATTTTTATAATTACTGTCCATAAATTAAACCTCACTTATTTCTATATTTTTTTCATTATACACTAATTTGTCGAAAAATACAAAAAATATTGAAATTATTTTTTTGCTTTAATATTGAATCTAGGGTAATTATATGTTATTATAAAGAATAGCGTATTGTACAATCGGTTAGGTTTAATTTTTATCGGTTGTACGCTATCAAAAAAAATAAAAAGGAGGAAATCACTTGAAAAATAATTATTTAAAAGGTTTTGGGTTATATATCATTATCTTTATCTGTATAATCGGTGCGATACTTATGAGCCGAAACTTCAACACAGCAACGTATAACGAAAACCCTTATCTTTACAGCGAACTTATAAAACAGCTCGATGCTAAAGACCCTAGCTTAAAGGAACTTGAAATCCAAAGAAACTCAGAGGGAGATAATGAGGGAGAAGTTAGGATAACATTTGCTAATGGTGAAAGAAAAATTTTAAATATAGGCGATATGAACTCTTTTGTTGACACAGTAGATGAGGCGATAAAAGATAAAGACTATAACTTAAAAGTAAACTATGCTGACTCAACAAAAACAAGCGTTTTTGTTTCATTAATTCCAACTATAGTAATTGTCGTAATCTCAATTGTTCTTTTAACTTTCTTAATCCGTCAAATGCAAGGCGGTGGTGGAAAGGTTATGAACTTTGGAAAGAGCAAAGCAAAAATGGCAACTGCAGACAAAAACAAAGTTACATTTGAAGAAGTTGCAGGGCTTGACGAAGAAAAGACCGAACTTGAAGAAATAGTCGAATTTTTAAAACACCCTAAAAAATTCGTTGAAATAGGTGCAAGAATACCAAAGGGTGTACTCCTTGTTGGACCTCCTGGTACAGGTAAAACACTTCTTGCAAAAGCTGTTGCTGGTGAAGCTGGCGTACCATTTTTCAGTATATCCGGTTCAGACTTTGTTGAGATGTTTGTCGGTGTTGGTGCATCTAGAGTACGTGACCTTTTCGAACAAGCAAAGAAAAATTCACCTTGTTTAGTGTTTATCGATGAAATTGATGCTGTTGGTCGTAAAAGAGGTGCCGGTCTTGGTGGTGGCCACGATGAAAGAGAACAGACACTCAACCAGTTACTTGTTGAGATGGACGGTTTCGGAATAAATGAAGGCGTTATCGTTCTTGCAGCAACAAATAGACCAGATATATTAGACCCTGCCCTTCTTCGTCCTGGTCGTTTTGATAGACGTGTAGTTGTCGGAACTCCAGACGTAAAAGGTAGAGAGGCAATTTTAAAAGTCCACGCAAAAGGCAAAAAAATCAGCAGTGACGTTGATATGAAAGTTGTTGCACAGACAACTCCAGGCTTTACAGGTGCAGACCTTGAAAATCTTTTAAACGAAGCTGCACTTCTTGCAGCAAGATTTGATAAAAAAGAGCTTGATATGGACGACCTTAGAAAAGCGTTTGTAAAAGTTGGTATCGGAACAGAAAAGAAAAGCCGAATTATCAGCGAAAAAGAAAAGAAAATCACAGCTTATCACGAAGCCGGACACGCAATTTTATTTGAAGTATTGTCAGAGCTTGACCCTGTTCACATAATTTCAATTATCCCAACAGGAATGGCAGGGGGATATACAATGCCACTTCCATCTGACGATAAAGCATACCGTTCAAAACTCCAGATGACTCAAGAAATCATTTCACTTTTCGGTGGTAGAGCAGCAGAGGAAATTATTATCAAAGATATTACAACAGGTGCGTCAAATGATATTCAAAGAGCGTCAGAGCTTGCAAGAAGTATGGTAATGAGATATGGTATGAGCGATAAGTTAGGACCAATTCAATTTGGCGATGATAATCAAGAGGTATTTCTCGGTAAAGAGCTTGGCCACGCAAGAAATTATGGTGAGGGCATAGCAGCGATAATTGATGATGAAATCGATAAAATCATCAAAAACGCTTATGCTGAGGCAATAAGAATATTAAACGAAAATATTGACGCATTGCATAAAACAGCAGCACTCCTCATTGAAAAAGAAAAAGTTACAGGTGCAGAGTTTAGAAAAATTCTCCACCCTAACGATGTAATTGATGAGCCAGAAGACCCATTCTTTACTCCTGCAAAAAAAGACGAAAGTGCTGAAAGTGCCGAAAACACAGATGCTACAGAAAATGCAGAAGACAAAAAGAATATAGACATCGAATTATAAAATGAACCGACCTCCAAAAGTTAGACCAAAATCTAACGAATGGAGGTCATTTTTTTATGTCAAAACAATTAACAGCCTTACAAAAAAGCCTATAACCAGAAATTCAACTCCCAGCTATAGGCTCAACACAAACAAAATATTTCTAAAAATTTCTTATTTTAAATCTTTTTTGCAATACCAGACGCACACTCTTGAATACCCTTTCCCTCTGCGTCAAATATCACATCTGCGTACTTTTCATATAAGACTACCCTTTCATCATAGAGCTGTTTCAATGTTTCACCGTCATCAAGCACAACTCCCCTTTCCTCTAGGTCACCAAGTCTTTTTTTAATTTCCTCATAAGACAATTTTATATAAACAATTGTTGAAATTTCAGCCAAATGTTTCATTGCATCTTTACAATATACAACACTTCCACCTGTTGCAATTATACTGTTTTCAACTTCAAGCTTACTGTTTATTTCGTTTTCCACCTCAATAAACCCCTTGTTTCCCTTTTCGGATATTATTTCGTGGAGAAGTTTCCCTGTTTGTTTTTGAATAACTAAGTCGCTGTCGATAAACTCATAACCCATTATTTTTGCAAGTACAACGCCAACCGTACTCTTTCCAGCTCCAGGCATACCGATAAGGGTTATATTTTTAGCATTTTTTCCATTTTTCATTTTCTTGTCACCTCAATAATTTGTGAATAATTTTGTAATTGCAAATCGAAAGCCATTTAGTTAGAAAACAGCAAAACATCTAGCTTATGGCTAAAACTTCCTTTGTAAGTTAAATTATACTACTTAAAGCCGACTTTTTCCATATATAATTAAAAATCTAGCAAAAAAATTATTTCCTAAACCGAAACCAATAAAAGACCTATATATAGTTTTCCACGTTATCCACATATTTTTGTTGATAACTTTTTTTGTTATTCTATCGATTTATGTCATTTTCAACTATATATCAGCATATATATAATATATACATACAATATATTGTGTTTTTTTGTCTTTTTTACTTATTAACATACTTTTTCACAACTTTTACCCAGGCAAAAAACTTATCCATATTTTATGCACTGTGGAAAAGTTGATAACTTTGTTGATAATCTGAATAATAGATATTTTTATTACATTTTGTCTGTTGATAATATTATATATACTATTTTGTACTATTACATAAACTATCCTATTTTTTCCACATACATAAAACGTATCACCTACGCAATTTTACTATATATTGAATTTTTAAATTTTGTACATACATTTTTGCGTTAAATTATTGAACATTTTAACTTGTTATGTTATAATATAGAGCAATATTTTAATAAATAAAAAAGGAGTCTACATATTATGGCAAAAGAAAAAATGGTTACTGCAATAACATCTATGGAAGATGACTTTGCACAATGGTATACAGATATAGTAAAAAAAGCTGACCTTATAGATTATTCATCTGTTAGGGGCTGTATGATTATAAGACCTTATGGATATGCAATCTGGGAGCTTATTCAGCAACAGTTAGACGCCCGTTTTAAAGCATCTGGCCACGAAAACGTTTATATGCCAATGTTTATCCCTGAAAGTCTTCTTCAGAAAGAAAAAGACCACGTTGAAGGTTTTGCACCAGAGGTTGCTTGGGTAACTCACGGTGGTTCAGAAAAACTTGCAGAACGTCTTTGCGTAAGACCAACATCAGAAACTCTTTTCTGCGACCATTATTCAAATATAATTCAGTCTTATCGTGACCTTCCAAAGTTATATAATCAATGGTGTTCAGTTGTACGTTGGGAAAAAACAACAAGACCATTTTTAAGAAGCTGTGAATTTTTATGGCAAGAAGGACATACAGTTCACGCTACAGCAGAAGAAGCAGAACAGGAAACAATTAACCAGCTTAATGAATATGCTGATTTCTGCGAAAAAGTTCTTGCAATGCCAGTTATAAAAGGACAGAAAACAGAAAAAGAAAGATTTGCAGGTGCAAAAGCAACTTATACAATCGAAAGCCTTATGCACGACGGAAAAGCACTCCAGTCCGGAACATCACACAACTTCGGTGATGGTTTTGCAAAAGCGTTCGATATTCAATATACAGACAAAAATAATAAACTCCAATATGTACACGAAACTTCTTGGGGCGTATCAACTCGTCTTATCGGTGGACTTATTATGGTTCATAGTGATAACAACGGACTTGTTCTCCCACCAAAAGTTGCTCCTATACAAGCAATCATTATCCCTATTATGCAGAAAAAAGAGGGTGTTCTTGAAAAAGCTAATGAAGTTAAAGAAACACTTTCAAAAATCTGTCGTGTTCGTCTTGATGACTCTGATAAATCTCCTGGTTGGAAATTTAGCGAATATGAAATGAAAGGTGTTCCTGTAAGGGTTGAACTTGGACCTCGTGATATTGAAAATGGTCAAGCTATCCTTGCAAGACGTGATACAGGTGAAAAAATCACAGTAAGCCTTGATAATATCGCAGAAGAAGTTCAAAAACTTCTTGACACAGTTCAAAACGATTTACTTGAAAAAGCTAAAAAACATCGTGAATCAAAAACATCTACAGCTAAAAATATGGACGAATTTAAAAACGTTCTTGAAACAAATCAAGGTTTCATAAAAGCTATGTGGTGCGGAAATCAAGAATGTGAAGATAAAATCAAAGAAGAAACAGGTGCAACATCAAGATGTATGCCTTTTGAACAGGAACATATTGACGATGTTTGTGTATGCTGTGGAAAACCAGCTAAAAAAATGGTAATTTGGGGAAAAGCATACTAATAAACTCAATAACCTGAATATATTAATTATGTGGTGATTATATGAAAAAACATTTAACGCATTTTCGAGCTTTAATTATCGCAATAATGATGAGCTTTTCATCTTTGCAGACTACTCAAATATTTGGATACTCTTTTTCAGACTCTAAAATAATTGTTGAGCTTGATGATAATATTTTGAATTTATCAAAAAACCCAATAATAAAAGACGGAACAACTCTTGTTCCACTTCGTGAGATAGCCGATGCAATGAATATTTCAATAACTTGGGATAACAAGACAAAAACAATAGGTTGTATAAAAGACGATATATACCTTACTTTTGTTGTTGATAGCAATGTTATGAAATCATCAGAGGACACACCTGTTATAATTGAAGTGCCTCCAACGCTGATAGACGGAACAACTTATGTACCGTTAAGGGCAATTTCCCACGCATTCAACTGTGAAGTTTACTGGGATAGTAACTTACAAACCGTTTTTATTTATTCGCCAGCAAACACAGAAGATGCTGTTTTAGAGTCAAAGCTTTCAAAGCTGTCTATGTATATTTATGCGATTAATAATGAGATGTGCCTTGATAAGGGTTCTTATATGTCACTTGCAAAGGTGTTAAAACCGGAGTATGAAGATTATCAGGAAGAATTTGATGATTTTTCAAGAATATTTTCTGATGATGACCCACCTTTTGGAAAAATCAATATTAACTATAGCAACATTAACTCTTGCGAAATGAAAAAAGCAAAAAAAGCGTTAAATCTTTCTGCTGACTCAATAGACGTTCTTATTGATGAAACCAAAAAATTTGCAGACAGTATAGATTGTAAAATTCCAGATTTTGCGAACTATTACTCTGACATAATTTTATACGAAAAATACATAGAAAATTACACAGTTAAAGAAATCGATGAAAGTCTTGATAAACCTTATATATTCAAGCAAAAATATGCTTCTGCTGAAAAAGAATATAATAGACATATCAAGCAAATGGATAAGTTTAAGCAAGAATATCTTTCAGCTGATTCAGATAAATTAATTCCTGACGGTGACAAATTATTTGATGCCGAGCAAGATTTAAAAGATATTCTTGAAGATGTCAAGACAATATACATAAACCTAGGGATTGCCAGCAAAGTAAACAATAACTCTCCAAAAACAGACATAAAACCACTTATAAAAGCAGACCTTGAATTAACAGCATATTTAAGGGACTTTATAAGCAAAGCCAGCGACCTTAAAGCCGACACAAACGGAAAAACATTGAAAAAGAGATATGCCGATTTCCAGTCAAGATATAATGCTCTGTATATCAAGACACTAGAAACATATTCACATCTATTCAAAGTCAATAAAACAAACCCTGACTTTTCGGTTGCGTTTGATACGATAATTAAAATGAACTACAGCCAGATTTCAGACTGTACATACACAATAAAACAGCTGTTGGCAGAATGGCAATACTTTGCAGCAAGATTAAATCTCAAAATATATTAATCAAAAATTTTAAAAGATTTTTTAGGTGTTAAGTACCACACAATGTACAGTCCCCTATGAAATCAAATTAAAAATCTAAAACTAAAATTAATAAAAAACTATTTTATAAAAACCTGCACAAATGCAGGTTTTTTATTTTTCTATTTTCTGACAAGTTTATTACAATATTATAACAATCATCACCAATTAATTGAATACTTTTCAAAAATATGCTATACTGATTTTACTGTTTAACTTTTTGCGATATAAAGGAGTTTTTAGATGAAAAAATTATTTTCAACATTTGCTTTGGTATGCACGATTACATCAAACATATTTTGTTATAATTATACATTTGCTAATAATGGTAATATAACTAATATAACCGTTACAATTAACCAAAACCCAATTAGCCTTGATATTCCACCTATACAAAATGGGCTTAATGTATATATTCCTGTACGCCAAATGCTTGAAAAAGCAGGTTATGTAGTATCTTGGGATTTTGTAAATAAAACAATAGTTGGGGAAAGAGCAAATAAAACGGTAGTTATTCCAATAGGAAAAAGCGAAATTATAATAAATGATGTAACATACCCCATTACAGCACCAATCCAAATAATTGAGCAAAATGCCTATGCACCATTTTCAGCAATAGGCAAAATTCTTGATAGCGAGGCTGTTTGGAATACAGAAAACAATACAATTAATTTTCAGTCAGATGTTGATAATAGCGTCTTAAAACAAACTGAAAGAAAACTTTCAAACTTGCTTATGGAGTTATCAAATACATCGGGCAAGCTTGCAAATTCTAAAGAATTTTCTGAACTTTCAGCAGAAATTTTAGAGTATATAAAGGGCATTAGTTTAAACAGTCAAAGAATAGACACTAAAGAAAAAATTGACATCGCAGTTGTTGCTCTACAAAAATATATAGAGCAATTAAAGCTACTTGCAACAAAATATGGTTTAAATGTAAATTAACCAAAAAACAAAAATTTGTAAGGGAGAAGATTGTTATGAAGAAAAAACTAGCAACATTATTTTTTACATTATCAGTTATGTCAATGAACGCACTTCCAACTTTTGCAGTTTCATTTTCTGACAATAACCCTATAACTGTCAAATTAGACAACAAAGAAATAACTTTTGACCAAGCCCCTATTGTTGAAAGTGGTAGAACCCTTGTTCCTTTCCGTGCTATTTTAGAGGCTATGAATGTCGATGTTGACTGGGATTCTGAAACTAAAACTATCACTTGTACTAAAGGGGATAAAGTAATCAAATTGACAATCGGCGAAAACGAAATGTTTATAAATGACAAAGAAGTTGCCCTTGATGTTCCTGCCAAAATTGTAAACGGTAGAACTCTACTTCCTCTCCGTGCCATTTCTGAAAACCTTGACGCCGAAGTTAAATGGGATTCCGAAACTAAAACTATCGATATAAAAACTGATAACTCTACTGTGGAAGAAAATTCAACAGAAGAAGAAAATTCTAATAATGATACCAATACCAATACTAACTCTAATTCTTCAGAAGAGCAAAGTTCAAATAATGAAAGTGAAAACGTAGACTATGATATTTCCGAAAAAGACAGGATTGCTATTGGCATAACTAACGCTTCTGCCTCAATTCTTAAATTGCAGATTTTAGAAGATATAGAATCTATCAGTTATATAAACGATTACGAAAAATTATTTTCAAAAAGCGATGAAATTATAGAGAAATATTTAAATTCCCCAAAAAACTTAAAAGTTTCAAAAGCTGAAGTAGATACTATGCTTTCAGAAATCGTAAAATTTGCAGACAAGCATAATGTTGAATTTGCATATATTTCAAGGATTAGGGTGCACGATGACAAAGTTGACATCAAAGAATTAAATAACGAATTACTAGAATTAGAATCGTATCTCAATAATTTTTATTTTAAAAGTACATCTCCTAGCATAGGTGTAAGCGACAAAACAAAATCCAAAGTTAAAGAAATCGTAGATGAGTTTGTATCTTATTATAAGCCTTATTACCTTTGTACTAAAATAATCACATCTCAAAAAGAGGCTAATGAACTTGCAAATAAAGCAAAATCAGCAAAGACACAATTGTTAGAGGCTTGTAAAAATAACAACCCATCTGTAGAATTAGTTAATATGTCTAAACTTATAGAACTCTATCACAAGTTTGATGATACTTTCGAAACTTTTAATAACAACCTAAATGAAAGTAACAATCCTAACATAGATGTTGAAGGAGCTAATAAATTAATAAAGGAAGCAAATGCTCTTATAGAGAAAATAGTTGATATGCGAAAAAGCGATGACCGAATCGGTTATGTAAAATCTAAAGTTGATGCTTTGATAGAAGAACTTGAAGATATACTTAAAAGAGTCCAAGATTTTGCCGAAAAAAATGGCATAAATATAGAGGCACAAATAAAATATTCTTTCGAAAAAACAAACAACTTATTTTATAATGAACTATAAAATACTTTATGCAACAAGCTACGTCAATCTAATTTTGAAATATTTATGAAATAAACAACTATAAATAAACAAAATTAAAAATATTAATATCCATTAATTACCAAAAAATGTAAATTACGATGCTTGAATGTATAAATTATGTGAAGTTATAGATTAAAAAAATAATAAATATTGCAAGTTTATTACTAAATTAGATTCACGTGTGCAACAAGCTAAAATATCTTTACAAAGTTTAAAAACAATCTTATAATATAGCTATAACTTACAATATATTCAAAAGGAGTTTTAAAAATGAAAAGAAAATTAACAGCTTTATTATTAGCTACAGTAACAGCACTTTCATCTACTGCAACAATTTTTGCAGACGGAGAAATCACAGTAAAATTAAACGATTCTGATGTTGCATTTGACCAAGCACCAGTTGTTGAATCTGGAAGAACTCTTGTTCCTTTCCGTGCTATTTTAGAGTCAATGGGTGTTACTGTTGATTGGGACGGAGATACAAAAACAATCACTTGTACTAAAGATGATAAAACAGTTACTTTAACTATTGGAGCAAGTGAAATTGATATTGACGGTGTAAAAACTGCCCTTGATGTTCCTGCTAAAATTATAAATGGTAGAACACTTGTGCCACTTCGTGCAGTTTCTGAAAGCTTTGACGCAGAAGTAAACTGGGTTGCTGATACAAAAACAGTTGAAATCAAAACAGCAGTTTCTGAAAATGCAACAGAAGAAACTTCTGAAACTACTACAGAAGAAACAACAGAAGAAACTTCTGAAGTTGCAAGTACAAAATCTGCTCCTTTAAGCACTTACGAAGTAAAAGATGATGACGGAACTGTACTTATCGAAGCAAGCGTATATATTGGTGAAAATGTTGCTAAATTAAATAGTACTGCTCAAAAAATCGTTAATGAATATGCTAGCAAACTTTCTGCTGAAGAATGTTTAAAAGCTGCATTAGAAAATGGCTCATCAATTGACGATTTAAAAGAAGATGCAAAAACAATCAAAAAAGAACGTGGTGACGAATTTACACCTTACAATTGTTCAGTAGTCGTTGACGCAACAGCAAACAAAAAATTTGTATCTGTTAAAGAATTTGACTCTATTTTCCTTGGAGGAGCTCACCCAGACACAGCTCTTAAAACAAAAACTTTCAACCTTAAAACAGGTGTAGCAGCTAGTTTATCTGATGTTGCAAGAACTATCGATGACAGAGATGAAACAGACCCTCTTGGTGGTTCTGAAGCTACTTTACTTGCACAACTTATAGTTGCCAACGCAGTCGTAAAATTTAGCGAAAAAATTGATGCTGACCCATCTGCTTATTTTGAAAATGCAAAAGAAAACCTTGACAAATTATCACAGGACAATTTCTATGTTACTGAAGACGGCATTGTCTTCTTCTTTAACGCTTATGAAATTGCACCTTATGCAGCAGGTATCCAGGAAGTAAACGCACTTGACTCTAACAAATAATAATTTTACAAATAGGGGGTTGTAGGGGTAAATTTTTTTGAGTAAAAAGATTTAAAAAACTGGTTTTGTGGTGGTTTTGATTTTGGGGTTATATCCGATTTTATCGGAAATCTATTTATTTGCCTACGGCGTGGCATTTTTTAAGTAAAAAGATTTAAAAGACTAGTTTTGTGGTGGTTTTAGTTTTTTGGTTTATAATTCGATTTCATCGGAAATCTATTTATTTGCCTACGGCGTGGTACTTTTTGATTGCAAAAAGTACCCAAAAACCTGGGGGGTTTCGATTCCCCCCAGACCCCCACAAACGAGCAGGGGA
>CABVAP010000030.1 GCA_902496345.1 uncultured Eubacteriales bacterium | reverse complement strand
GATGAAGATATTAAAAATCTCGGTTGGAGTAGCTTTGTTATGGGGCTTGATAGTGAGAAATATACGGAGTTGATTAGATATTTAAAAGAACGTAGGTTATATGTTAATGAACTTGTAGAAAATGTTGATGAAAGTGAGGAATTTTAATATGTGTAGCTTATTTGGTTTAATCGATTATGGGGATTGTCTTACAGCAAAACAAAAGGAAAAAATTATAAAAGTTTTGTCAGTTGAATGTGAAGTTAGAGGAACTGATGCAACAGGGGTTGCTTATGTTGAAAGTGGAGAAGTTAAAATCTATAAACAGCCTCTGCCAGCAAGGAAATTGAAAATAAAGTTTAAAAGCAATCCTAAAGTTATTATGGGGCATACGAGAATGACAACGCAAGGAGATGAAAGATTTAATCAAAATAATCACCCGTTTTATTCTAAAAAGTTGAAATTTGCCCTTGCTCATAATGGGGTTATTTATAATGATGATGTGTTGAGAAAATCAGAAAATTTGCCTAAAACAAATATTGAAACTGATACATATATTGCTGTGCAATTATTAGAAAAAGAAACTGCTCTTAACTTTGATAGCTTTAAAAATATGGCTGAAAAGGTTAAGGGCAGTTTTTGTTTTACAGTGCTGAATAATGAAAATGAGGTGTTTTTTGTTAAAGGCAATAATCCTTTGGCGATTTACGATTTTGGTGGGTTTTATTTATATGCATCAACTGATGAGATTTTAAAGAAAACTTTGAAAAAACTTAGGTTTAAAGGAAGTTATGAGGAAGTTAAACTTAAATTTGGGGATATGATTAAGATTGATTGTGTTGGAGATATTGAAAAAGGTCAGTTTGAAGCTGATGATGAGGAGATTTATGGGTTTGGATATTTGAGAAATTATGGCTATTGGGAATGTGAAAAAGAGGATAAATGGATTGATGAATATTTGGAGGGGATTATTGATTATGCTAAGGTTGTTGGGATTGATGAGGGGGATATTTTTAGGCTGTTGGAAATGGGGTTTGATGTTTTTGATATTGAAGAGATGATTTATGAACCAGAGGAGATTGAAAGGTTTTTGGGAAGAAAAGAAATTGTTGCAATAGAATAAATAAAACTCCGTTAGAATTAAGTTAAAAATACTTAGTTCTAACGGAGTAAATAAATTAATTTTTATGTTGCAATTTAACCATTTCTGCAACTATATTGGCAATTCTATCAGCATCTTCTTTTGAAAGATTGCTGATATTATGAGATATTTTTTCAATAGCTTCGGAATTATCAATAATCGGAGTATTTAAATCAAAATCAAGAAGTTGAGAAAGGGTGATGTTTAAAGCTGTGCAAATTTTATTTAATGTGTCGATGTTTGGACATTTAAGACCACGTTCGATATGTCCAATATACGCTGGATTTATACCTGCAGTTAGTGCTAAATCTTCTTGACTTAAATTTTTTATATTTCTAAAATATCTTATTCTTTCGCCTGTTTTTGTTGTTAATTGTTGCTTATTGTTTTCCATATTAAACGCCCCTTAATTTTATTTATAATAAAATTAAAATATTTATAGGTAGGATTCAAGAATGTATGGATACAATCAAATAATATTTAAAGATATTGACAAAAGTAATCTAAAGGAATATACTTATTAATAGATTGATGACTGCAATAAATTAAGCAAAAAATTATTAATGTCTAATAATTAAAGTTTATAAATCTTATTATGCCATATCTATTGAGGAGTTATTTGCTTTTAAATAAAAATATTATTGTGGTATTTTGCAAATGTATAAAATGAATATGGAGTGATTTAATGGCAAAATATGATGAAATAGTGTTGAGGGTTTATATTTTATAAAAAAATCCACCCATTATTATAGGTGGAAGAAATAATAAAGTTTTGTAGGTATAGTTAAAATTGAATTTTAAAGTCTATCAATTCCATCAAGCAATACTTTTAATGTGTTGACAAATCGTTCGTAATGTTCTTTGTTAGAATTATTTTTTGCATATTCTAAAACAGGGGTTAGGTTTGTTGTGCTTGGTGGAATGTTGTCTAATAATAGATAATCTGTGATTATATCAAGTGCAGTTGCTATAGATATAAATGTTTCGAGTGACATTTTTTTTGCCCCTCTTTCTATATTACTTAAAAAAGAAACAGAGATGTTACATTTTTCAGCAAATGCTTCTTGCGAAAAATTGTTTCTTTTTCTGGCAACTTTTATTTTTTTTCCAATGCTTTTGTAATCAATATTATTCATAAGACAAACCCCTTTGAAAAATGTAAATAAAATTAATTTAACTTTTATAATAACATCATTTATTATAGACAAAAAGTGTCCAAAATGAATAAATTTGTCTATTAGTGCGAAAATTGATAATTATTAAACAAAAAATTGTTGAAATATGTATAAAAATGTGTTATAATTGTTTCGTGTTATCGAGTTAAAGTGCTAAATGAAATATTAATGTTTATGGGGGAACGAAAAATATCATAAATTAATAAAAAAATAATTTTTTTATTAATTTATGATATTTTTTTGTATATGGACATTTTATGTCTTTGTTATGGTGGTAATATATATATAACAAAGATGCAAATGAAAATTATACAAGAGGGGTGAGTTGCTATGGAAGTGTCTAAAAATCAAAGAGTTTTATCTTTATATTCTCGTCTTTTAAATGGAGAAATTATTAATAAAGTTAAAGAAGCTGAAAAATTTGGAGTAACTGAAAAGAGTATACAAAGAGATATTGAAGATTTAAGAATATTTATTGAGGAAACAACTCGAGATGGAGAACATTACGAAACGGTTGTTTATGACAGAAGAAAGAAAGGTTATGTTATAAATCGTGGAATGAAACCATCTTTATCGAATAGTGAAGTTTTAGCTGTTTGTAAAATTTTGCTTGAAAGTAGGGCTTTTGTAAAAGATGAAATTATGCCTATTATTGATAAGATTTTAAGTTGCTGTGTTCCTAAAGAAAATTTAAAGTTGGTTACTGATTTAATAAGAAATGAAATGTATCATTATATTGAACCTCATCATAAAACAGAATTTATTGATAAATTATGGGATATAGGGGTTGCAATTAACAAAAAGAGAGTTGTTAATATTGAATACGCTAAAATGAAAGGTAATGAAACTGTAAAAAGGAAAATTCGCCCAGTTGGAATTTTGTTTTCTGAGTATTATTTTTATTTGGCTGCTTTTATTGAAGATATAGACAAAGAAGTGTGTTTTGAAAATAAAAATGATATTTATCCAACAATTTATAGAATTGATAGAATCAAAAATTATGAGGTTACAGATGAAAATTTTTATGTGCCTTATAAAGATAAGTTTGAGGAGGGCGAGTTTAGAAAAAGAATTCAATTTATGTGGGGTGGAAAATTACAACAAATAAAATTTAAGTATAAGGGGTGTTCTATTGAAGCTGTTTTAGATAGATTGCCTACTGCTGAGGTTATTAAGGAAGAAGATGGTGTTTATTGGATTAAGGCTGAGGTGTTTGGCAAAGGGATTGATATGTGGCTAAGGAGCCAAGGGGATTTGGTTGAAGTATATAAATAAAATTATTGAGAGGTGTTAAAAATGCAAGAATTGATGATGAATTTTAATGAATTAAGGGCAATTAATGAAAAATATGAACTTGATATAAATGATATTAATGTATATCTTGTTGATATGCAGAATTTTAAGGTTTGTACTCCTATTATAGGAAAGTTTAGTACAGGTAAAAGTGCATTGATAAATGATATGTTAGGTTGTAATAAGAAAGTACTTAAACTTAGAGAAGATATTAATCCAGAAACAGCTGTTCCTACAGAAATTACATATGGCGATAATAATACGGCAATACTTGTTAGAAATGATAATAGTGAAGAAGAAATAAATATTGATGATTTCCTAGAAGATAAATATTCTTATGACAATCTTGCTGCTGTTAAATTAAATTTAAATAGGGATTCTTTATTAGAAATTCCAAATGTTACAGTTGTAGATATGCCAGGTTTTGAATCAGATGAAAGAAGCCATGACAAAGCTATTGATAATTATTTACACAAAAGTTTGGCATATGTTATTGCTTTTCCAGCAAATGATATGGTTTTGAGGGGTACAATTATTAATATTTTAAAAGAATTGAATATTAGTGATATGCCAGTATGTGTTGTTATAACAAAAATGGATAAGGAATATAGTGAGGAAGCTTTTGAAAAATTAAAGGCTGATTTGAAAAAATATTTAACTAATAAAGAAATAAGTTTTTATAAGTCTTGTGCGAGAAAAGGAACAGATGCGTATAATAAATTTGGTTCTGAAGAATTTAAAAAGTTCCTTTTAGAAATTCAAGACAGAGCTCCTGAAATTTTTAAAAGAAAGTATACAGGTATTTTGATAAAAGAAGCACAAAATACGGAAAGCTATATTGTTAATAAAATTAAAAATAGCAGTTTATCAGAAAGTGAATTAATTGAAAAAGAAGAAAAACTTAATAACGAATTAGAATCTTTAAAAAATAAAATGGAATTACAAAATGATAGATTTAATTCGGATATAAATAGTTTTGGTGAAGTTATTAGAGGGAGCGTTTTAAGTAGTTTGCATGCTGAAGAAAGTTCTTTTGTTATAAAAGCATTAAATCATCAAGATATAAATCAAGATATTCAATCAAATGTAAGATTGGCTGTTACAAGATGTATTAAAGAAAAATTTGAACCAAAATTAAAAAATCATTGTGAAAAATTAGAATCCATAATTAATTCTGGAAATTTAACAACAGGTGGCTTTATGGTTAGCAATATGGATTTTAATGTTAATGCAGGAGTTTTAAATTCAAAGACTAAAAATACTTTGGGTGGTATAGGTTTAGGTGCAATAATATTGGGACCTCTTGGGGCTTTGATTGGTGGTGTTGTTGGATTTTTTAGAGGAAAGAAAAAAGAAGAAGAACAACGAGAACAAGCTAAAGCAAGAATAAGACAAGAATTGTCAGGGATATTTAATAATGTTGCATCTGAAGTGTCTGCAAAAGTTCATATGGAATTGATGAAAATTGTTACAGAAGTTAATACAACTGTTGATGGTGAATTATCTAAAAGACAGGAGGTTTTAGAAAAAGCTATTGAAGATACAAGACGAGAAAAAGAAGAAGAAACTTCAAGAAAACAAATACAATTAGAAGAAATGAATAGAGATTTAGATTTCGTTAGGGGGCTTATAAATGGACGATAGAACTATAAAAAAATTAAAAAATAATTTTCAATTATTAAGAGATATAGTAAGACAAGATAAAACTATTGAAACGAAAGTTGACTTATCTAAAATTGAAAAAATAATAAATGAAAAAATTCCAGAAGAATTGAAGAAAAATGCACCATCTAATTTTCACGAACTTTTTACAGATTTTAAACTTGAATATGAAAAATTTAAAGATTTTATTTTATATGATAAATTGATTGGCAAAAATATTGTTGCTCTTGGTGGAGGTTTTTCAAGTGGAAAATCAAGTTTTCTTAATGCATTAATGGGAAAAAATGTTTTGCCATCTGATATTAATCCATCAACTTCTGTTCCTACTTATATTGTTAGTGGAGATAAACATAATACGCAGGCTGTAAATGTGTTTGATTCAAAAATAAATATGGAAGTTTTGGCAATTAATCAGATTGCTCATGGTTTTGGAGAAATTGAAGATGAAGATTGTGAAAAGGTTACTGACAATGTTACTTTGGGACATCTTCTTAACAGTATATTTTTTTCAACACCATTACATAAATATGAAAATATTGCGTTTTTGGATACTCCAGGGTATTCAAAACCTGATTCGGCTGAATATTCTGCAAGAACAGACGAACAAATTGCAAGAGGACAATTAAACTTAAGTAATTTTATATTATGGTTTATTCAGGCAGATGCAGGAACTATTACGGAAGAAGATATTAAATTTATTAATACTTTGAGAAAAGATATTCCTAAACTTATTATATTGAACAAGGCTGATAAAAAGAATAAACAGGATATTAAAGATATTATTTCAAAGATTAAAGATGTTCTTGATATGAGAGGTATACAATATGAAGATGTTGTTGCTTTTTCAAGGGAAGAACCTGAGGGATATGACAGTCAGAAAATAAAAGAACATATTGAAAATTGGAATAAAGTTGTTTATGAATCGAGTTTTGCAAGAAATTTTAAAGTTATATTTGTAAAATGTAGAGAATTTTATGAAAAAGAAATTGATGAAGAAAACAGACGACTTAGCAGACTTAATAAGGCAAAAACTTTAGTTGATGATGATACGGTTGTTGAATGTTTAAATTCAGTTATAACAGAAATAAAGAAAAATTTACAAGCATTAAAAGACATAAATCAAAAACTTAAAGAACTTCAAAATGAATTTTTTACTGAAATTAAATTTATTGGAGATATTGTTGGAATTTTAATGCCAGAACCTTCGGAAATTGATTTAATTCAAGATAAAATTCAAAGTCCATTACAGGTTATTCAAGAATATAAAAAGAAAAATGGAATTTCAACAAGTAATAATTATTTTGACATTATTAAAGAACAGTTTATTGATGTTGAGAATAAAATCAACAAACAGGCCGGGGGCAGTGAATATAAAAATGAATTGTTTGAAGTTATAAAAAATAATTGTGAAGTTGAAAAAGAAAAAGTTAGATTTAATGATGTTTTGAAAAATTCTGAAGAATATAAAAAAATGCTTGATAAATCATTGAGATAATTAGGAGGATTGTTTTATGAAAGATTTAATAAATAAATTTAGAGAACAAATGAAAAAAAATAAAGGGGAAGTTTATCCTATTGAGGGACATACTCTTTTACAAAAAGATGTTGATGAATATACAAAAGAAACATATTTAAAAATGCTTTGTGTTATTATGAGATATGACGGACAAGGTAGTGAAGAACAAGCAACATTTATAAAAAGACTTATTAAAGGCATTGGTGGACAAGGAAGTTTTGAAGAATATTTGAGAAAAGCTATGGAAGTTGATATTAAGTTTTTTGATGAGGCTTTAAAACAGATTAAAGAAAATGAACTTAAATATATTTTTACGATAGATTCTATTTTGATTACATATATTGCATCAAATGTTACAGATGAACAAATTAGTTTTGTTGCTGAACTTTCTGAAATGGTTGGGATAAGCAAAGATGAAATGGAGTTGATTTCTAAAATTGTTAGAACGGTTTTGGAGCAAGATAATGAAGGATATTTGGAAATATGTAAAAGTATAGAAACTATTCAAGAAAAAGAAAAAATATTGGTTCCTTTTTATCCTTATGCTAAACAGTTTGTTGGTGGAGTTATAAAAGAAGTTGGAAAATGTGATATGGAAGCTGATGATGAAGATAATAAATCCATATATTATTTAGATTATCCTAAAATTAGAGATATTATCGAATTTGGAAAGTTTAAGTGGAGAGTTTTAGATGTAGATGATGAAGAAAGTGCAATGTTTTTGATAAGTGAAGGTGCTGTTGATAACAGATGTTTTGATAAAGATTCTAAAATTTCATGCTATGAAAATAGTGATATATATAGATGGTTAAATGGTGAGTTTATTAATACGTCTTTTGATGTTTTTGAACAAAAAAGAATTTGTGATACAGATAATGGTAAAGTATTTCTTTTAAGTAAAAATGAAGTAGAAAACTATTTTGTATCGGAGAATGATAGAGCCTGTGGGGAAGATTGGTGGTTAAGAGATTTATATTATAGGTATTCTGACTATAATGCTTTTTTTTATATTAGATATTATCATAACAACCGTTTTTCGAATGCTAAACCTATAAATTCATGTTTGATTCGTCCTGGTATGTGGGTTAGTTTATAAATTTTTGAGAGGGGGATTATATGAAGAAATGTGAAATTAAAGAAGAATTAAAAAGTTTAAGTGAAAGAATTGTTTTACTTAGCAAGCAGATTGATGAAATTGATTTTGAGGGGGTTGAAAGCAGAGGGGGACAATATTTAATAAAAAAGGATTTTGTAAATCAAAAAGATTTAATAAATAAATTTAGAGAACAGATGAAGAAAAATAAAATAGATTCTTATATTATTGAGGGGCATACGCTTTCGCAACAAAATGTTGATGAATATACAAAAGAAGTTTATTTGAAAATGCTTTGTATTATTATGAGATATGAAGGAAACGAAAGCGAAGAACAGGAACTATTTATAAAAAGACTTATTAAGGGCATTGGTGCAAAAAGCAGTTTTGAAGAATATTTGAAAAAATCGATGGAAGTTGATATTGATTTTTTTAATGAGGCTTTAAATCTTATTAAAGAAAAAGGGTTTAAATATATTTTTACAGTAGATTCAGTTTTAACTATATATTCTGGAAAAAATATTACTGATGACCAGTTAGGTTTTATTACTGAATTTTTTGATGCTATTGGAATGACAAAAAATGAAGTGATATTGATTTCTGAAATTGTTAAAATGATTTTAGAAAAAGACAATAGAGGTTATTTAAAAATATGCAAAGATATTGAGTCGGTTAAAGAAAGGGAAAAAATTTTGGTTCCTTTTTATTCATATGCTAAACAATTTGTTGGCGGTGTTAAAAAAGAGGTTAAGTTTTCTGATTTTTATAAATCTGATTATGAAATTGAAAATTTATATTATTTAGATTGTCCAAGAATTAGAGATGTTATTGATTTTGGAAAACTTAAATGGCGAGTTTTGGACATTGATGATGATAAGATGTTTTTGACCAGTGAAAATGCTGTTAGTCAAAAAAATATTGATAATTGTGACAAAATTGGTAGTTACAGAGATAGCAGTATAAGAAGATGGTTGAATGACGATTTTATTAATAGTTATTTTGATGTTTCTGAAAAAAAGGATTATTACTACGGAACTAAATGATGTTAGTTTAAATGATAAGATTTTTCTTTTGAATGTTGATGATGCAAAAAAATATTTTTTGTCTGACTCTGATAGACAAGTTAAAGATGATGAATTTTATCAAAATTATTTTTTGCGAACTAAGGTGCATAATTATGGCTATAATTTATATATGGCTTATATAAATTGTGACGGAGAAATATGTAATAATTCTTCAAGCTATGAGGGAGCTTTGAGATGTTCTAATGTTAGTAGTATTCGCCCTGGAATGTGGGTTAGGTTATAAGATTTGAGGTGGAATTTATGAAAAAAGATGAAATTCAAATGCAGTTAAAGACCTTGAGCGAACAAATACTTTTGTTAAGTAAACATGTTGAAAAGATAGATGAAGAAAAAAACGATATTAGTGCAATGCAAATAGATTTTAATAATATTGCAAGAATTGCTGGCAAGTATCCTATAAATGGTCATCATATGAGCAAAAGTGGGCAATATGAAAAAGAACTCTATATAAATATGCTTATTTCTGTTGCTATGATAGAAGAAACACTTAGTGAAAAACTTGCGTTTATTGAAAGAATACGATTTGGTATAGGTAGTGAAAAAAGCTTTGAAGAAAGTTATAAAAAAACTTTACTTATAGATAATGGTTTAGTTGATGAGTTTATTAAGAGTACAGATACATATGATAAGATTTCTTTAATAATTGACGCATTTATATTAATGGGAATATCCCAAGAAAAAGAAAAAACTCAAGAATATATTGCAGAATTATGTTTAATAATGGGAATAAAAAAAGATGATTTGAAAATAATTGCTAAATTAAGTAAATCTATAATATCTCAAAATGAAAGCATATATTTTGATAGTTTAACAAATGTTAATGATTATAAAATTATAGATATAATTTATCCATATATAAAGGAATATGTTGTTGGTATTATTAGAGTTACAGAAGGTTGTCGTTATATTGAAAGTATTAAAGTTAATGACATTATAAATTTTGGCAAAGATTCACAAGATATACAATGGAGGGTATTAGATATTGTTGATAGAAAAGCTTTTTTATTAGCTGAGAGAGCTCCGAAGGGTATAGGTAAAAGAGAAGGTTCAATTTATGATATGGACGGAGGTTGGGAAAAAAGTAAGGCGAGAAAATGGTTAAATAGTGAATTTTTAAATAATTGTTTTAATAATTTTGAAAAGGAAAAGATTATTAGTACTAGATTAGTTGATGTAAAAACAACAGATAAAATCTTTATGCTTAATAAAAAAGAAATTGATAAGTATTTACCAACAAGTCAAGACAAAGATTTTGAATCACATTGGGGAGTAAGAGTAGAATATGAACATTACAGTTCTTATTGGGGGAGAGATATAATGGCAAGATTTATACCTGTTAAAGGTAGAACTTGGGATTCTCTAAAAGATGATAGTCATGATACTTTAGTTCGTCCGGCTATGTGGGTTAGGTTATAAGATTTGAGGTGGAATTTATGAAAAAAGATGAAATTCAAGCAGAATTGAAAAGCTTGGGCGACAGAATTATTTTGCTTAGTAAATTGGTTTCGGAAATTAAGGAAGAAGAGGAACAAAAAGGAGCAAAAGAGATTGATTTTGAGGGTATTGAAAGAGTTGGTGGGAAATATCCGATAAAAGGGCATTATATAAGCAATAAGGATTTTTATGAAAAAGGCCTTTATATAGATATGCTTATATCGATTGCTATGACAGATGAAAATGATGTTTATGATAGACTTATTTTTATTGAAAGAATAAAAAATGGCATTGGGTATAATAACAAACTTAGTGAGGAATATAAAAATGCTTTGCTTATTGACAACAATAAGGTTGATGAGTTTGTTAAAAGTTTAGATGAAGTTGAAAAAATATCTTTTGTTATTGATTGTTTTATGATGTGTGGGGATATTAATTCTTGTTGCGATGAATTGAAAAAGTATATCTCTGAAATTTGTTTGTTATTTAATATTGATAAAAAAATGCTCTTGGAAATTATTAATGTTTCTAAAGTTATGCTTAGTCAATCTCTTGATGTTTTTTCTTGGGATTATGATTTTGATTATTCCGTTTTTGCTAAGAATTTTAGATATTATTTGCCTGTTGCTGAATTGGAAAGATATAGGGTTGAGGTGGAATTTCCAGAAAGAGTTGAGGAGGAAAAAGTAGTAGTAGGAAGTTTTGGTCGTAAAACTAAAATTATTACAGAATATATAGGGATAAAAAATATACCTGAAAAACTAATACATAAAGGCGAAGATATAATATTTGAAGGAAAAAGAAAAACATTAGAAGGTATGTTTGGGCACTTCGAAGAAAAAGATTCTGAAAATATAGTAAAAAAGATTAAATGTGAAAAAACGGGAATACTTGATTATGTTGAATATGATAAATTTAATATAGTACATACATTAGATTATGTTAAAACTGATATTAGTGATATAGGTGATGAATATATTGAAAAATTTAAGGTCGAAGGGTTTGATTTATTAGATATAAAATTAATGAAAAAATATGGTTTTAAAAAAGAGGATATAGAACATATTTGTGATGTGATTTTTGGAAATCCGTTTAGTAATTATGCCAGAAAAGATCATTTTAAAACTTGCTTGAAAAAATGTAAAACAGTAGAAAAGTCAATAAAAGAACTTGAAAAAGAGTATGATTGGGAAATGTTTCAAAAAATAAAAAAATAAGAAGACAGGAGGAAATAACTAATGGAGATTTTTGAAAAAACTGAAGAAGAAATTAAAATGTTTGACGATTTTTCTCAGACATTGGAGAGTGTTGCAACAAATTTGAAAGAAAGTGGCAACGAAAAAGATTTTGATGAAATTATAAAGATTAAAAATAATTTTAAATTAAAAATAAATGATTTTTTTAGAGAAGATAGAAAATTGAATATAGGGGTTATTGGACAAGTTAAAGCAGGGAAATCGTCTTTTTTAAATACATTATTATTTGATGGAAAAGAAGTTTTGCCAAAGGCATCTACTCCTAAAACGGCTACATTGACAAAAATGGAATATTCTGATGAAAACAAAATTGAAATTGAATATTATTCTATTTATGACTGGGAAGAAATGCAGGATAATTCAACTGTTGATAGTGAAGAAGATGTTTATACATCTGCAAGAGAAATTATGGAAATGGTTAAAAACAACGGCATAGACCCTATGGAGTATATTCAAAGAGGAAAAGATGTTATTAAATTTGATTCTTATTCTGAACTTACTTCCAAATTAAATGATTATGTTGGAGAAAATGGGAAATTTACACCTGTTATTAAATCAGTTGTTTTATATATGAACAGAGATGAGTTTAAGGAAATTTCAATAGTTGATACTCCTGGGTTGAACGACCCTATTGCATCTCGTACACAAAGAACACAAGAATTTATTGAAGTTTGTGATGTTGTTTTCTTTTTGAGCCAGAGTAGTCAATTTCTTGATAAAAGTGATTGGGAATTGTTATCACTTCAGTTGCCTCAAAAAGGTGCTAAAAAGCTTGTTCTTATTGCAAGCAAATATGATAGTGCGTTGAGAGATATTTTATGTGTAAAAGATGAAGATGATATTTTTTCTGATTTTGATGATAATAAAGCTGATAATATTAAAGATGGTTGTTATATTGTAAAACAAAAATTGAAATCAAGAGCTAAAAAGAGAGTTTCAGACTTTATTGAAAATCTTGAAAAAGAAGGTAAGACAACTCTTATTGAAACTATTAAAGAGTGTCAAAATCCTATTTTGATGTCTGCTATAACTGAAAATATGTCTAAAAAAGATGTTTCTGAGTATTCTGATGAAGAAAAGAATATTTATGAGGGGCTTGAAAAGTTTTCAGACAACATTTATGAGGATTTGAAATTTATTGGAAATATTAAAGAAGTTCAAGATATATTTTATGATGTTAAAGAAGAAAAACAAAAAATTCTTCAAGAAAAGGCTCAAACTTTTATACCTACTGCTAAGGTTGAGTTGAAAACTACTCTTGAAAATATGTATAAAACAACAGTTGAAAAATTGAATTTATTATCTAATAACGATAGAAAACAACTTGTTGAACAAAAAAATAATATGGAACGCCAAATCAATAATATTAAGGCACAAATTGAAAATGTTTATGGCGAATTATTTGCAAATATTGAAAGTGAAAAAATTAATACTATAAGAGAAATAAGAAGTCTTATAAAAGATTATAACCGAATTGAAGAAAAAACTGGGGTTGAAACAAAAGTAACCAGTTATAGTGTTTCTGATTCAAAATGGTATAAGCCTTGGACTTGGGGCAAATCTCACAAGGTATACAGCAGTTATGATGTTACATATACTTATTTGCAAGTTTCTGATGCTATAAGTAATTTGAGAACATATTCTAATGATTGTGTTAGTGAAATTGAAAAGATTTTTTCAGAAACAGTTAGTATTCAAACAATTAAAAGAAAATTATTGAATGTTATAGTTGATAATTTTGATATGGGTAATGATAATTATGATCCGGCGTTCTTTAAAATTATGGTTACTAATACTTTGAATAATCTTGAATTTCCTATTATAAAAATTGATATTTCTGATGTTATTGATAGAGTTTCTTCTCGATTTAGTGGAGAGGTTACTTCATCAAGTGAAAAATCAAGTTTATTAGATGTTTTGGATAGTGGTATTTCTAAAATTTTTGATAGCTTATCTGATAAACTTGAAAGTTCTGTTAGAAATTTTAAAAATAGTATGCAAGTTGTTAAAGATGATTTTTTGAAAGAATTGCTTGAAAACATAAATGCTGAATTTAATGAAGTTTTAACAAAATGTGATAACAAAGATAAGGAAATTCAAAACTATAAAGAATATATTGAACTTTTGGAAAAAGAGATTAAACGTGCTTAAATTGCAAGGGAGGTTTTATTATGGGTAATTTGACAATTTCTGAAAATCAAAAAAATATGGATATTCAGCTTGAAAAGGTTTTAGATGATGCTACTAATATTATAACTAAAAATTATTTGGGCAAGTTGGAAAGGTATGACATTAAAAAAACTGATTCATTAGATACTGATATTGATGTGTTACAATGTGGAAAATTTTATAAAGTTACAAAAATTGTTAATAATAAAGAAGAAAATTTCATTGATAAAATGAAAACGGTTATTAATGTTGCCTCTGGTATTGGGGGGACTATTGCAACTATTATTAAAAGTGATGGGGATTTAGTTGAATATTATTTAGGGATTATTTGTAAAAATGCTGCTGGAGATGGCGATGAGAGAAGAAGAGACTCAATAAATCTTTCTTTTAAAGGTGCTATTGAGGGGAATTTTATTGGGTCAGAATTGAATGCTGTGGAAAATGATGAATATAAAAAATTGTTAGATACAATATTTGAAAAAGAAAACAAAGATATTAAAATTTCTTCAATTTCAGGAATTGCAACTTTACGCAGTAAAGATGAAAAAAATGTTACAAATTATGTTCAAGGTATTGAAAATTTAGTTGATTCTTTGAAAGGACAAAAATATTCTATAATTTTTATTGCTGACCCTATGGTAAATAGCCAAATTGAAAATATTAAAAGAGGCTATGAAATAATGCATTCTGAATTATCTAAATTTTTAAAAAATTCAATTACAATAAATGAAAACGAAACTTCAAGTTTATCAACTATGGAAAGCGTTGGGTTTGCTAAAGGTATGGCTAAGGGGATTGCCATGACTCAAAATCAAAGCCATACTGTTGGACAAAGCAAAAATCATTCTATTGGTGGAAATTTAAGTATTATTGTTGCAGGTGTAAATTATAACTATTCAAAAGGTCGCAATTATAGTGAAACAAAGGGTTATGGAACTACTAATAGTTATACTGAAAGTTATAATCAAACTTCTACAAGAGGGAATACATCTTCTATTTCTGCATCATCTGGAAAATCTTTTCAAATTAACTATGAGAATAGAATGGTTAAAAGTCTTTTAGATAAAATTGATAAAAATATTGAAAGACTTGAAAATTGTGAAAACTTTGGAGCTTTTGAATGTGCAGCATATGTAATAAAAGAAGAATCAACTTTGAGTGTTGCAAGCAACTATAATGCTTTAATGAAAGGTGAAAATTCTTTTTTGCAAGGCTCTTATATTAACGAATGGTATAATAAGGATTCTGTTGAAGAATTATTAAAATATTTGAAATGTTTTGAACATCCTAAATTTTATGATGCAAAACAAAAAGATTTACCTAATAGTGAAAAACTTTTTGTTTCGCCGGCTTCTATTATGAATGGTGAAGAGGTTGCAATTCAAGTTGGCTTGCCTAAAAAGTCTATTTTGGGATTATCTGTTATTGATATGGCGTCTTTTGGACGAAATATTATTGAATTAAGCGAAAATTCTTCTATTGAACTTGGTAATTTATATCATATGGGCAAAAATGAAAATTCTAAAATTACTTTGGATATTGAAAGTTTAGCCTCTCATGCTTTTATTACTGGTTCTACTGGTTCTGGAAAATCTAACACTATTTATAAAATATTAGATGAATTACAGAAAAAAGGAAAGAAGTTTTTAGTTATTGAACCTGCTAA
Organism: uncultured Eubacteriales bacterium; assembly: GCA_902496345.1. Lineage (GTDB taxonomy): Bacteria > Bacillota > Clostridia > Lachnospirales > CAG-274 > MGBC114079. The sequence continues at coordinate 5,264 of CABVAP010000030.1, read as the reverse complement.
AGGGGAATATAAAAATATTTTTGGAAGAAGAAAAGATGTTAATGTTTTTGGAACTAATCCGAATAAAACTGATTTATTAAGAATAAATCCTTTTAAGTTTCCTGAAGATATACATATATTAGAACATATTGATAGATTGATTGAAATTTTTAATGTTTGTTGGCCTATGTATGCTGCTATGCCTGCAGTTTTAAAAGAAGCTATTGAAAATGCTTATAAATCTATTGGTTGGGATTTAAGTTTATCAGAAAATAAATTTAATAATAATTTATTTCCTAATTTTAATGATTTGCTTTTATCGCTTAATGATATTATTAAAAAAAGTGCTTTTTCTCAAGAAGTTAAAGATAATTATTCAGGAGCTTTATTAACAAGAGTAAAATCTTTGACTAATGGTATAAATGGTCAGATTTTTTCAAGTAATGAAATTAATAATTCTGTTTTATTTGATGAAAATACAATTATTGATTTAAGTAGAGTTGGTTCTATTGAAACAAAAGCTATGATTATGGGAATTATTGTTATGAAATTGCAAGAATATAGAATGAATCAAGGTGGTATGAATCTGCCTTTGAAACATATTACAATTTTAGAAGAAGCTCATAATTTATTACGAAAAACTTCTTTTGAACAAAATAGTGACAGTAGTAACTTACTTGGTAAGTCTGTTGAAATGATTTCTAATGTTATTGCTGAAATTCGAACTTATGGAGAAGGTTTTATTATTGCTGATCAATCTCCAGGGCTTTTGGATATGTCTGTTATTAGAAATACTAATACAAAAATTATTATGAGATTACCAGATTTATCGGACAGAGAATTGGTTGGAAAAGCTATTGGATTAAATAATGATCAAATTAATGAACTTTCTAAGCTTGAAACAGGTGTTGCTGCAGTTTATCAAAATAATTGGTTTGAATCAGTGTTATGTAAAGTTGATTATGAGAAAAGAGATTTGATTGAATATAAAAAAATTGATGAAAATATTAATTGTTGTAATAAGGATTTAAAAATACAAGTTATTCAATGTTTGCTTTCAGATTTATCAAATGAAGAAATAAAAACAGATGTTGAAAATTTGAAAAAGAATTTAATTAATTCAAATATTGCAACTAATTTAAAAGTAGATTTATTAGCTTTTTTAGATGGAGACAAGCCTAAAAGAATTAATGACATATATAAATTAGTAAGTAGATGTTTTAATGTTGATGATATTTTTGAAAAAAGTAAAGATGCTGAAAATATAGATGATTGGAATAGATTACTTATAAAAAATTTAGATATTGAAAATGCTAATTTATCTGATAAATGTATCGAAAACATATTAGAGTGTATTATAAAATATAAAAGTAATGAAATATCAAATGATGTTGAAAATTATAATATGTGGATGGAATATATGGAAAGGAGAATTTTATGATTGGTCATATTTTGAAAAAATCAATTGAAACAAAAGAAATAAGCGTTAATCATAATTCTAATTTTCCTGAGTTTTTTAAACAAAAGAATTTGGATTCTTTAAATAGTAAATACGATGATATTAATGAAGGTAAAATGTCTGAAAAATCTCAATTTCCTAAGTTTTTTAAAAAGACAGATATTGTTTCTGAAAATATTAATTTTCCTTACAACGAAAATGGAGAATTACTTCCTAATATAAAATATGAATCAGAGGGGTATCAATATTCTACTGACAAATTAGGTAGAATAAAAAATGTTGAAGGAACTTTAAGATTAGAAGATGGTGAAAGAAATGAGTATGCACAAAGAAAAGCAGGTGGAATTGATAGACAACCTGAAGACCAAGGCGGTCATTTGATAGCAAGGCAATTTGGGGGATCTGGGAAACTTGATAATTTAGTTGCTATGAAAGGCGAATTAAATCAAGGTCCTTATAAAAAAATGGAGATGGACATGAAAAAGGCTTTGGAAGACGGATGTACAGTTGATACAGAAATTAAAGTTAAATATGAGGGGGATTCTCAAAGACCTTCAAGAATAACAGTTATATATAAAATTGATAATGAAAAAACTAAAAAAGTATTTGATAATAATTAAAAAGGAGGCTATTTAAAATGCAAAAAAATTTTGAGATGATTGCAAAAAAACTTCAATCTATTTTGCCTCAAAATTGGGAAAAAGTTTGCTTATATTCCGAAATTGAAGAAAATAGTTATGAAACAGTTTTTTATTGCTTTATAAAAGGAAATGCCCAACCTATACAATGTTATAATTTAGTAGATGAATATGAAATTGAAGAAGATGATATTGATGATGTTTTTTATGAAATTAATAAAATTTTAAAGTCTGAATGGATTAAGCTTAAAGAAAAAGGGAAAGATGTTTGGACAAACTATACATTTATATTAGAGTCAAATGGAAAATTTTTTGAAGAATATGATTATTCTGATTTGTCAGAAGGGGCTTATGATTATAAGAAAACTTGGAAAGAGAAATATTTAAAATGAATACAAGTATTACTAAAATAATTATATTGTTTGTATTCGTTTTATATAATATTATAAATTGAGGTAAATTATGTTAATCAAATGTTACTGAAAATTCAAAAAATGTAAAGAATTATGATTTGATAGAGATCAAATTTATTTTGTTGATAAAGGCAGAGATAATGGAGTATCAGAATTATATTCTCTTGTAGATTATTCACCGAGAAAAGATGAAAATATTTATAAGGCTTATATACTTGGAAAATATGGAGCAATACCTATTTTATAGGATGTGTAGCTTATGGCAAGAAAATTTGGTAAGGTGCGGTATTTCCTTTGATTTTTTAAGACAAAATATAATGAAAATGTGGTATTTGATATTGATAGAGTTGTTTTTAGAGAAAAGTATAAATATACAATTTTTTATTTAAGAAGTTATTTAAAATTTGCATTGAATTGTGTAATAGATTATAATTATATTATTGGTGGCTGTATTATAAATTTAGTTGTTTTTATTTTTATATAAAATATTTTTTGTTGGTTTAGGTGGTGAAAAAATGGGGCTTTATCTTAATCCGGGAAATGATATGTTTCAGATGAGTCTGAATTCAGAAATATATGTTGATAAAACTAATTTGATTAAATATACAAATAAAGTTCTTGATTCAGAACAAAAGTATATTTGTGTAAGCAGACCAAGACGTTTTGGTAAGTCAATGACGGCTAAAATGATTATGGCTTACTATGATAAGTCTTGTGATTCATATGAATTGTTTAAAAATTTAAAAATTTCAGAAGATAAAAATTTTGATAATCATTTGAATAAATATCCTGTTTTACATCTTGATATTCAATGGTTTAGAAGTAATGCAAATAATGGGAAAGATGCAATTTTATTATTTCAAAAAGAAGTTATAGCAGAACTTCGTAAAGAATATCCTAATTGTGTAAACGAAAATGATTGTTATTTACCTCTTGTACTTGCAAAAATTAATGCTAATACAGGAAATAGATTTATAATTATAATTGATGAATGGGATTGCCTTTTTAGAGAAGATAAATATGATATAGAGGCACAAGATGAATATATTGTATTGTTGAGAGGGTTGTTTAAAGGAAATCAAGCTGATAGATTTGTTAAGTTAGCATATTTGACAGGAATATTACCTATTAAAAAGTATGGTACACAATCAGCTTTAAATAATTTTAGGGAATTTACAATGGTAAATCCAGGACCTTTAGCTGAATATGTTGGATTTACAGAGAAAGAAGTTTATTTTTTGTGTGAAAAATATAATATGGATTTTGATGAAACAAAGAATTGGTATGATGGATATAAATTTCGTAAAGTTAAATCTATTTATAATCCTAAATCTGTTGTTGAAGCAATGCTTAATGAAGAGTTTGATAGTTATTGGACTAATACGGAAACTTATGAATCTTTAAAAATGTATATTGACATGAATTTTGATGGTCTAAAAGATGCTATTATTACGATGCTTGGAAGTGGTCATTGTAAAATAAATTCGAGATTTTTTCAAAACGATATGACGTCTTTTGAAAGCAAAGATGATGTTCTTACTCTATTGGTTCATTTGGGGTATTTGGGGTATGATGTTGATACAAGCGAAGTTTTTATACCTAATCAGGAAATAGCTAATGAATTTAAAAATGCTATTGATGGTAGTGGATGGAGTAAAATAGCACAAGCTTTAGAAAAATCAGATGAACTTTTGGAGGCAACTATAGTTGGCAATGCTGAGTTTGTGGCAAAAGGAATTTCTGATATTCACTTGGAAACAACATCTGTATTAAATTATAATAATGAAAATTCTTTGAGTTGTGTTATTTATATTGCTTATTATAGTGCAAGAAAATATTATACATTGATAAGAGAATTTCCAACAGGAAAAGGGTTTGCAGATGTTGTGTTTTTACCAAGACATAATATTGACAAACCTGCGATTATTGTTGAATTGAAATGGGATTTGTCAGCAGAAGGTGCTATTGAACAAATTAAAAATAAAAATTATATAGATTCATTTAATGATTATAATGGAGAGATTATTTTGGTTGGGATTAATTATAATAAAACTACAAAAGAACATACTTGTTTTATTGAAAAAGTTTAATTTATGGGTTTGTAGTTGATAGAAGTTATGATAGAAATATTTCCGTTTTGTTTCCGTTATATTTCCGTTATTGATTTAAATTTTGATGAAATAATGGATGATAAGATGAAAAATAAATGTTGAATTAAGTTGATGTTTACTAATGTCTATGACGAAAATGAAGAAATTGAAAATGGTTGGATAATACTCATAACCCGAAGGTCGTCGGTTCAAATCCGGCTCCCGCAATCCTTTGTAGCCCTTGTAGACAGCCGTTTACGAGGGTTTTTGTTGTTTAAAGAAACCAAGAAAAGATGCCAAAATGGGGACAATTTGGGGACAAAATTAATATCTATTTTGAAATTACAAATATTATAGAGCCGTTAGTTATTGTTTCGTAATATTTATATGGTGCAAAAACAGATGTTTTATAATTTAACTTGAGTTTCTTTAGAGCAATCAAATTTTGTTTTAAGTTTTTTGTAAAGTCTAAAAAACAGAGGAAAACTTAACATGGAGAACGACTTAGCGCTCTCCATGTGCTTTATAATAGTATAAAAAATTGAATTATCAAAGTTTATTAAATTTTTATTGAGTCAATAATTGTCTATTATTAAGTAAGCGTCAACTCAAGTGCACCTACCCAACCTACCCATAAAGATATATAATTCTCTTTATGAGGAGGTTTTTGTAAATGAAAACAAGA
>CABVAP010000029.1 GCA_902496345.1 uncultured Eubacteriales bacterium | reverse complement strand
TGGTGTTGATTCTTACAAACACAAAAATAAAGAGGTTGCCGTTATTTTGACGGTGACCTCTTTATTTTTATACTATTTTCTCAATGTCACTTTCGTTTTATTCTGTTGTTGTAGTATCCTTATAATATCCAGCACTTTTAAAAAGTGGCTGAATTTAAGGTTTTTTTTAAGTCGACATTTATGTCAGTGATAATCTAAAAATTGTATATGAACCAGCCTCTATAACTTATTGAGGTTGGTTCATAATTTAATAACGATATAATATTAAATAGCTTTAAATTTTTTATGCCTGTAATTTTAATTTAAAATCTTTTGCAGCTTCTCTCTGTTGGTCTTTTTTAGCTATGTCGTGACGTTTATCATATAATTTTTTACCTTTTGCAACACCTATCGCTAATTTAACAAGACTACCCTTGAAATAAAGTTTTAATGGGATAATTGTATATCCGTCAGTTGTTACTGCTCCGATTAATTTGTTTATTTCTGATTTATGGAGAAGTAATTTTCTATCTTGTAATGGGTCGTGATTAAATATATTTCCGTGGTCATAAGGGCTTATGTGCATATTTTTGATTATAGCTTCGCTATTTTCTATTTTTATAAAACTATCTTTTAAATTGCATCGACCTGCTCTTATAGATTTTACTTCTGTACCTGTTAAAACAACCCCAGCTTCGTAAGTTTCGAGTATAAAATAGTCGTGATATGCTTTTTTATTTTGTGATATTATTTTTACTGAATCTTTTGCCATTTTTTGCACCTCTTTTATATTATATTATTAATTTCTTAAATTCTCAAGTACGCTATATGGGACAAACAATTTTCCATATCCTGTACCTAAATCAAGATTAGGTTTATTTTTTCCGTGAAAATCACTTCCACCAGAAATCTTTAAATTGTGTTTTTTTGCTATAGAAATTAGATTTTCTGTTTCTTCGTCAGTATGTGTTGAGTAAATGCACTCCATACCCTTTAAGCCACAAGATTTTAAATAGTCTAACATTTCATTTAATTTTAATTCAGAAAGCTTATAAAGTAAAGGGTGGGCAAGAATTGCTATACCCCCAGAATTATTTATGAGTGAAATGGTTTCTTTTGGGGGAATTACTTCCCTTTTTACATACGCCGGCATACCCTCACCCATATACTTGTCAAAACATTCTTTAACAGAATTTATATAACCTTTTTGAATAAGCAATTTGGCGAAATGGGCCCTTGTTATAATTTTGTTTTTGCTTATTTTTTCGAGTTCTTCATAGGTTATATCAATACCAAGATTATTTAGTTTTTCAATAGCAAGTAAATTTCTTTTTTTTCTTTTTTCTTTTAATGATATGAGTTCAGAATTAAATTCTTTGTTATTTGTATCAACGAATAAGCCAACTATATGAATTTCTTTATCTTCATAATCTGTTGACATTTCAATTCCACTTATTACTTCAATACTGTTTGTTTCACCGGCTTTTATAGCCTCTGCTACACCATCAAAATTGTCGTGGTCTGTTATTGCAACTGCTGATAATTTTTTTTCTTTTGCATAATTTACAAGTTCAGTTGGTGTCAATGTCCCGTCTGAACAAGTTGTATGTGTATGTAAGTCTATTTGCCTCATAATACTACTTCTTTCTAATTTTTTATAGTCTTATCATTTTCAAGCTAAAATATACGGTACATTAATAATATCACATAAAATAGCGTTTGTGCATATATTTTTAGTAAAAAATAAAAAAATTTAATAAAATGCAAAAAAGTATTGACAATATATATATGTGGGTATATTATGAATATATGAATAGTTGTTCATACATTGATGGATTTTATGGAGTGTAAAAGCTCCTTTTATTAAAAACTATATATGAATATGTGTTCATATATTAAGAACGGAGGCTTTTTCTTGAAAGAAAATATTACAGATATATGCGAAACTTGCACGTGTTCGCATAAAGAAATCGTTGAAAAGGCAAAAAATGAAAGTTTATCAGATGAATTAATTTATGATATTGCTGATTTTTTTAAGGTATTTGGGGATTCTACAAGAATAAAGATTTTATACGCACTATTAAATAGAGAAATGTGCGTTGGAGATTTGGTAGAAGCACTTGATATGAACCAATCTGCAATATCTCACCAACTTAGAGTTTTACGTCAAAACGACCTTGTTAAATTTAGAAAAGACGGTAAGGCTGTTATATATTCATTAGATGATGAACACGTAACTTTACTTTTACAACAGGGTATATGCCATATTATTCACAAGAAAGGAAATGGTTTTTATGAAAAATGAAGTTGTACTTAAACTTGATGGACTCAATTGTGCCCACTGTGCCGGAAAAATTGAAGACGAAGTTAAAAAACTTGAAAAAACAGAAGAAACATTTTTGAATTTTATGAATAAAGAAATTAAGATAAAACTTAAAAATCCAAAAGATAAAACTGCTGTTCTAAAAGAAGTTACTGCTATAGTAGGTAAAATTGAGCCAGATGTTAAGATTTCAGAAAAAGTTGATGAGAGTGGTGCAAAAAATAGCTTTGTACTTAAACTTAATGGACTTAATTGTGCCCACTGTGCTGGAAAAATTGAGGACGAAGTTAAAAAGCTTGAAAAAGCTGACGAAGTTTATTTGAACTTTATGAACAAAGAAATTACCATTAAACTTAAAAATGCAAAAGATAGAAGTGCTGTAACAAAAGAGGTAACAGCTATTGTAAATAGAATTGAACCTGAAGTTACCGTTTCAGAAAAAGAAAATATTGAGGAAAAAGAAGATGAGGGCGATTTTAAGAAAGCTATTATTAGATTTATAATAGGTAGTCTTTTCTTTGTCGGTGCAATAGTTGCATCTAAAACAATTGGGGATAATCAAGGGCTTTTGGGTTATGTGCCTTTAGGTTTGTTTATAATCTCATATCTCTTGTTTGGTTATGATGTTATTTGGAGTGCTTTACGAAATATAACAACAGGTCAAGTTTTTGATGAAAAGTTTTTGATGTTTATTGCTACATTTGGTGCGTTTTTTATTCAGGAATACGTTGAAGCAATTGCCGTTATGTTATTTTATCAAGTCGGCGAATTCTTCCAAGATATGGCTGTTGAAAAATCAAGAAAATCAATAAAAGGTCTTATGAATATTATGCCGGAAGAAGCTAATATTCTTGAAAATGGTGTTATTAAGATTGTTAAACCTCAAGATGTTGAGATTGGAGATATTGTTGTTGTTAAAGCCGGTGAAAAAATACCTGTTGACGGTGTAATCGTTGAGGGAAACTCTTATATTGATATGTCTGCTCTTATTGGTGAAAGTGTACCAAGAGAAGTATTTGAGGGAACAGAGGTTTTAAGTGGTGCGATAAATAAAAATTGTGTAATAAAAATAAAGGCACTTAAAAAATACGAGGGTTCTACAGTTTCTAAGATTTTAAATCTTGTTGAAAATGCAGGAAGCAAAAAGTCAAAAACAGAAAACTTTATTACTAAATTCGCAAGAGTGTATACTCCTATTGTAGTTTTATCGGCAGTTGTTATAGCTATTGTACCAACTTTAGTTATGGGATTTGATACATTTCCACAATGGCTTGAAAGGGCCTTAGTCTTCCTTGTTTCATCTTGCCCTTGTGCTTTAATTGTTTCTGTACCTCTTGGATTTTTTAGTGGAATTGGTTTTGCATCTAAAAGAGGTGTCCTTATAAAGGGAAGCAACTATTTACAAAATCTTGAAAACGTTGAAACAGTTATTTTTGATAAAACCGGTACTATAACAAAAGGTGTTTTTGAAGTAGATAAAGTAAAAGCTTATGGCATTTCTGAAAATGAACTTCTTAAATTTGCCTACAGCGTTGAAAAATTATCAACACACCCTGTTGCTAAAGCTATTTCATCAAAATATGAAAGTGAAATCGGAAACGAATATTTTGATGTTTTAGATTACGAAGAAATAGGTGGTTTTGGTATAGCTGGCAAAATTGGCGGTAAGGAGATTTTAGCTGGTAATATTAAACTTATGAATAAGAAAAATATATCTGCTAAAGAACAATTTTCAGATGATACAAATGTTCTTATTGCTTATGACGGAAAACTTATCGGCGAAATTTCTGTATGTGATACTATAAAAGATGATAGTATAGAAGCTGTTCAAAAACTTAAAGCTAGGGGTATAAAAACAGTTATGCTTACAGGTGACAAGGAAGAAACAGCAGATGCTGTTGCTCAAAAAACGGGAATTGATTTAGTCTATGCAAATATGTTACCTCAAAACAAAGTTGAAAAACTTGAAGAAATTATTGAACAAAATAAAGTTGGAAAAACTCTCTTTGTTGGTGACGGTATAAATGACGCTCCTGTTCTTGCTATGGCTGATGTTGGGGTTGCTATGGGTGGTGTTGGTTCTGATGCTGCTATTGAGGCTGCCGATGTCGTAATAATGGACGATTCATTATCTAAAATAGACTCTGCAATAAGAATTGCAAAAAACACAATGAAAATTGTAAGAGAAAACATTACATTTGTTCTTGCTGTTAAAATAATCGTTCTTATACTTGCTGTTTTTGGCTATGCACCTATGTGGCTTGCTGTTTTCGCTGATGTTGGAGTTGCTTTATTAGCTGTATTAAATTCAATGAGAAAAAAATAAGAATTTAGATATTATTTGCAAAATTGCTGAAATTTTTAATAACCAAAGACCTTGAGGTTTTTTACTCAAGGTCTTTAGATTTTTCGGGAATTTTGATTTTTTGTAAAAAAAATATACCATAACGTCAATTCTGACTTGAAATTATTGTCGTTTATAATTATAATAGATAGTATCTAATAAAATAAGTTGAATGTAGAATGCTGTTATATGATTTTACACTTTCATATTTTGACAGAGGAGTGACAGTTATGGAGCAATATGAAAAACTTTATGAAGAACTTATTGAAAAAATGAAAAAGTATCACCCTTCAAATGATTTCTCAATGGTTGAAAAGGCTTATCTTTTGGCAAGAGAGGCACACGGTAATCAACTTAGAAAATCTGGTGAGCCATACATAATACACCCTCTCTGCGTTGCTATTATACTTGCAGAGCTTGAACTTGATATTGAATCTATTGTTGCAGGGATTTTACACGACGTTGTAGAAGATACTATTTATTCTTGTGAAGACATTACGAATATGTTTAACGAAGAAGTTGCTCTACTTGTTGACGGTGTTACTAAACTGGAAAAAATAGAATATTCCTCAAAGGAAGAAATGCAGGCTGAAAACTATCGAAAAATGTTCCTTGCTATGGCGAAAGATATTCGTGTTCTTATCATTAAGATTTCTGATAGATTGCATAATATGCGTACGTTAAAATATATGCGTCCAGAAAAACAAAAGGAAAAAGCACAAGAAACTCTTGATATATATGCACCTCTTGCTCATAGGCTTGGTATTTCTAAAATCAAAACAGAACTTGAAGATTTATCGCTTAGATATTTAGACCCAGACGCATATTATGACCTTGCTGATAAAATCAAAAGAAAACAATCCGAAAGAGAAGCGTACGTTGGTAAGATTGTTAATGAACTTAAAGAAAAATGTGAAGAAAATCATATTGAATGCGAAATTGCCGGTAGGCCGAAACATTTCTTTAGCATATACAAAAAAATGCTTAACCAAAATAAAACTCTTGACCAGATTTACGATTTGTTTGCTGTTAGAGTTATAGTTGATTCTGTTAAAGATTGTTACGAAGTTTTAGGTATCGTTCACGAAATGTACAAGCCTATGCCTGGTAGATTTAAAGATTATATCGCTATGCCAAAGGCCAATATGTACCAGTCACTTCATAATACGTTGATTGGTCCAGAGGGTGAACCTTTTGAAGTTCAAATAAGAACTTGGGAAATGCACCGTATCGCTGAATACGGTATCGCTGCCCATTGGAAATATAAAGAGGGTAAGACGAGTGGGGAGCAAGACGCAGAGGAAGCTAAACTTTCTTGGCTTAGACAAATTCTTGAATGGCAAAAAGATATGTCAGATAACAAAGAATTTATGGATACAATAAAAACAGACCTTGATGCGTTTAGTGACCACGTTTATTGTTTTAGTCCATCTGGTGAAGTTAAAAGCTTGCCTAATGGTGCAACTCCTGTTGACTTTGCTTATTCTATTCATAGTGCCGTTGGTAATAAAATGGTCGGTGCAAGAGTAAACGGGAAGATTGTTACTTTTGACTATGAAATTCAAAATGGAGATAGAGTTGAAATTGTTACTTCTCAAAACTCTAGAGGCCCTAGTATGGACTGGCTCAAGTTTGTAAAAAGTAGTCAAGCAAGAAGTAAAATAAACCAATGGTTTAAAAAAGTAAATAAAGAAGAAAATATAATAAAAGGTAAAGAGCTTTTAGATAGAGAAGCTAAAAGAAAAGGACTTGTTTTATCTGAGCTTTTATCTCCTAAGAGAATGGAAAGCGTTCTTGAAAGATATTGTTTTAAAGATTGGGATTCAATTTGTGCTGCTGTTGGTCACGGTGGACTTAAAGAGGGTCAAATTATAAACCGTCTTAAAGAAGAACTTGCAAAAGATATGAAAAAGAATATTTCTGTCGATGAAGTTCTTAAACAAGGAAATGAACAAGTTGTTCAGGCTCAGGCAGCCCAACAGGCAAATAAAGATAAAAAGAAAAGTAAAAGTGGTATCACCGTTCACGGCGTTGGAGATATTGAAGTTCGTCTTTCGAGATGTTGTACACCTATACCTGGTGATGAAATCGTTGGTTTCGTTACACGTGGTAGAGGGGTTTCTATCCATAGAACCGACTGCGTTAATATCATAAACCTTAATGAAGAAGAAAGAAATCGTCTTCTTGATGCTGAATGGAACATCGGTAGTGCAAAAGAAGAAACAACTTCTTTCTCAGCTGAATTGCTTATAATAGGCAATAACAGAGATGGTATGGTATTTGACATAACAAAAGTTGTTGTTGAACAAGGTATCACAATGACGTCTATCAATGCTAAAGGCGAGAAAAACAAAGCAAGAGTTAATATTACTGTTCAAATTACTGATAAAGAACAGCTTGAAAGTTTTTGCAAAAAACTTTATAATATTGACGGCGTGACTGATATAGAAAGGGTAACAACTTAATATGAGAGCAGTTTTACAAAGAGTATCTTATGCTACTGTTAAGGTAGACGGTGAGATAGTTGGAAAAATCGACAGGGGGATTGTTGCTTTAATCGGCGTCAATTCACCTGATGACCAAAATGATTATAAATATATCGTTGATAAAATTGTAAATCTTCGCATATTTGAAGATGAAAACGACAAAATGAACTTATCTGTTAATGATATTGGTGGTGGAATTTTGATTGTTCCAAATTTCACAATTTATGCTGATGCAAGGAAAGGTAGACGACCTAGTTTTGTTATGGGAGCTAAACCGGACGAGGCTGAGGGTAAGTTTAAAGATTTTGTTGAATATGCAAAAAGTATGTATAGTGACGTTCAGACAGGAATTTTTAGGGCAGATATGAAAGTTGAACTTTTGAACGATGGACCTATAACTATACTTTTAGATAGTGATAAAAATTTTTAATAAATATATAGGAGAAAGATATGAGAGTCAAAACTTTTATTGTTTCTATGTTAGAAACAAACGGTTATATTGTCTTTGACGAAAAAACTCTTGACGGAATTGTAATTGACCCTGGCGATAGTGCTGAATTTTTTATTGAGTTTATTCAAAAAGAAAATGTTAATATAAAATATATTGCACTCACTCATTCACATTTTGACCACATTGGTGGAGTTGAAGAAATTAAGGCAGAAACAGGTGCAGAAATTGTTTTTTGTGAGGGTGAAGAAGTTATTGCTGAAAATCCTACAAATAATTTGTCTGCTCTTTATGACACACCTTATGTTATCAAAGCTGACAAACTTTTAAAAGACGGTGAGGCTATCACCTTTGGAAATCTTTCGGCTAAGGTTATAAAAACACCTGGACATACACCTGGTGGTTGTTGCTATTATTTTGAAAATGAAGGTGTTTTATTCTCTGGCGATACTTTATTTTATGGTTCTGTTGGTAGAACTGATTTCCCTAGTGGAAGTTTTTCAGACCTCATTGACGGAATTAAAAACAAACTTATGTGTTTACCAGATGATACTATTGTTTATTGTGGTCACGGCCCTAAGACACAAATTGGTTTTGAAAAACAAAATAATCCTTATATTGCTGATAATGCAGGGTTATTTGATTAATTGAGGTTTTTATAATGGATTATATTTTAAAAGGTCACAACTTTGAAGATGAAGTTCTTTCTATGTTACAGTTATTTTTTCAGAATAGAGTGTATAGTAGAAAAGAAAATTTATCTGACTGTACAAGCGAAATTATTATAGTTAGTGAAATAGATAATGACGATTGTACAGCTTATATATACAAGGGAAATGAAGTTATTTCTGAATATTCTGTTAAGGTTGTCGATGATGACATAAAAAGTATTAAGAGATATATAAAAACAAGTTTGTATTATTGTTTTAAACAAGTTAATGATGTTAAAATGTCTTGGGGTATACTCACAGGAATAAGACCGTCAAAAAGAATTTTTTCGATGTGGAATGACGGTTTTAGTGATGATGAGATAAAAAGAGTTTTAAGTAAAGATTATCTTGTTTCAGACTCTAAAATTAAATTAGCTTTTGATGTCGCATACGCCGAAAAGGAAATAATGGAAAAAAATGATGTAAACAGTATTGGCATTTATATCGGAATACCATTTTGTCCGACAAGATGTTTGTATTGTTCGTTTACATCTTATTCCCTTGAACAATATAAAAATAAAGTCGATTTGTATTTAAAGGCACTTGTTAAAGAATTTCAGTATGCAGAGGGTTATGCTAAAAAGTATAATATTGAGAGCATTTATATTGGTGGCGGAACACCAACGTCACTTAATGAGGAACAACTGGAGTTTCTTCTTTCAAATGTTAAGAAATATTTTAAAAAACCAATTGAATTTACAGTTGAGGCAGGCAGACCGGATACTATAACAAGGGATAAACTTAAAATTCTAAAAAAATATGATGTTGATAGAATTTCTGTAAATCCTCAAACTATGAACCAGAAAACTCTTGAACTCATAGGAAGAAAACACACAGTTGATGATTTCATTAATGTTTTCAAAATGGCAAGAGAAGAAGGGCATAACAATATAAATACTGACCTTATACTTGGGTTGCCAGATGAGGGAAAGGCTGAAGTTTATAATACATTTGAAAAAATATTTGAGCTTAATCCGGAAAGTGTAACGGTTCATACGTTAGCAATTAAAAGAGCGTCAAGACTTAAAGAAACTCTTGACTTATACGAAATGCCGGACGTTGAACGTATGGAAGAGTATTTGCAAATATCTTCCGATTTTGCTCAAAACAATGGTATGCACCCTTATTATATGTACCGTCAAAAAAATATGGTTGGTAATTTTGAGAATGTTGGTTATTGCAAAAAAGGCAAAGAGTGTATCTATAATATAAAAATTATGGAAGAAAAACAGACTATACTTGCACTTGGAGCAGGAGGGTCTACAAAGATATATGACCCGGAAACTGACCGTCTTGATAGAATATTTAATGTTAAAAGTGTCGATGATTATATAAATAGAATTGACGAAATGATTGAACGTAAAAAAGGAGGATTAAAATAAAATGGCTTATAAAGCACCTAGAGGTACAAAAGATATTTTTGGTGAAGATATTTACCTTTGGCAAAATGTTGAAGGTAGACTTCGTGATATTTGTGAGAAATTTTGTGTTTCAGAAATAAGAACACCTGTTTTTGAACAAACAGAACTTTTTCAAAGAGGTGTTGGTGAAACAACTGACATAGTAACAAAAGAGATGTATACTCTTGAGAAAAAGGGTAGTGAGAGTGTTACACTTAAACCTGAAGGAACTGCTGGTGCGGCAAGAGCGTTTGTTGAAAACAGTATGTACGCTGACCCTCAACCAACTAAGTTATATTACATAACTCCAGCTTTTAGATATGAAAGACCTCAGGCCGGCAGACAAAGACAATTCCATCAGTTTGGTGTTGAAATATTCGGTTCTTATGACGCATCTTGCGATGCTGAAGCAATTTCTATTGCTTATGAAGCACTTAACAGAATCGGCGTTAAAAATATTGAACTTAGAATAAATAGTCTTGGCGGAAATGAATGCCGTAAAAAATACAATAAGACATTAAAAGAGTTTATCGGTAACAACATTGATTGTCTTTGTGAGGATTGCCGTACTAGATTTGAAAAAAATCCGTTACGTGTTCTTGATTGTAAAAATGAAAAGTGCAAAAAAGTTATTGAAAACGCACCGTCTGTAATTGATTGCCTTGATGAAGAGTGCTTAGCTCACTTTGAGGCATTAAAAGCAAATCTTGATAATATGGGGATACCTTATGTTGTTGACCCTAAAATTGTAAGAGGTCTTGACTATTATACCAGAACTGTTTTTGAATTTGTTTCTAACGAAATAGGTTCACAAGGTACAGTTTGTGGTGGTGGAAGATATGACAATCTTATAAAAGAATGTGGCGGACCTGCTACAGGTGCTGTTGGCTTTGCTATGGGACTTGAAAGAATTATGATGCTTGTTAAATCTCAAGAACTTATTAAGTCACAAGGAAAAAATGTAGACATCTATATCGGTTCTATTGGTGAAGAGGGATTTCTCAAAGCTCAAGCTATTGGATATGAACTTAGAAAAGCCGGAATTTGTGCTGAGTATGATACACTTAAAAGAAGTGTTAAAGCTCAGCTTAAATATGCAAATAAAATTGGTGCTAAATACTCTATTGTAATTGGCGAAAATGAAGTTCAAAACGATTGTGTAAATCTTAAAAATATGCAAGAAAGTAGTCAAGAAGAAATTAAACTTTCTGAAATTAAAGATGTTTTGCTTGGCATATTAAAGTAAAAAAGACTTTATACATTGCCTAAAAAATTTTTCAATTTATGTTGTTTAGGCAAAGTTTAAAGGTTTTTGTATATAATTTAATTATTTTAAGGAGAATTAAAATGGGCGAATTAATGCAAGGTTTAAAAAGAAGCTGTATGTGTGGCGAAGTAAACGAAACTATGATAGGTAAAGAAGTTACCCTTATGGGTTGGGTTGATAGACGTAGAGTTTTAAGTCATCTTACTTTTTTACTTTTACGTGATAGAACAGGTATTGTTCAAGTTGTTGTTGACGAGAGTTCTGCTGATGAGGAAATCGTTGCAAAAGAAAAAAGCATAAGAAGTGAATATGTTGTTGCTGTTAGAGGTATCGTTCAAGCGAGAGATGAAAATAACATCAATCCGGCTATGAAAACTGGTAAAGTTGAAATTTCTGTTGTTGAACTCAGAATTTTATCTGAATCTGAAACAACTCCTTTCCCAATTGAGGAATCTGTAAACGTTAATACTGAATTGCGACTTAAATACAGATATTTGGATTTAAGACGTGCTAACGTTGCTGCTAATATAATAACAAGACATAAGGTTGCACAGGTTGTTCGTCAATTCCTTAGTGAAGAGGGATTTCTTGAAATTGAAACACCTATGCTTACAAAAAGTACTCCTGAAGGGGCAAGAGATTACCTTGTGCCTAGTAGAGTTCACCCTGGTAACTTCTATGCACTTCCTCAATCTCCACAGCTTTTCAAACAGCTTTTAATGGTTTCCGGATTTGATAGATACTTCCAGATTGTAAAATGCTTTAGAGATGAAGATTTGCGTGCAGATAGACAACCGGAATTTACTCAAATAGATATGGAATTATCTTTTATTGACGTTGATGATGTTATTGATGTCAACGAAAGACTTATCAAAAAAGTATTTAAAGAAATCAAAGGTATTGATATTGAAACACCTTTCCTTAGAATGCCTTATAAAGAAGCTATGGAGAGATTTGGTTCTGATAAACCGGATACTAGATTTGGTATGGAACTTAAAAACATTACTGATATTGTTGCTGGTAGTGAGTTTAAAGTATTCCAAGACGCAATTGACAACGGTGGCTCTGTAAGAGCTATTAACGCAAAAGGTTGTGGCTCTTTCCCTAGAAAGAAAATTGATGCACTTGTTGATGTTGCTAAAACTTACGGTGCAAAAGGTCTTGCTTGGATTAATGTACTTGATGACGGATTTAAAACAACTATTTCTAAATTCTTTGATGATGAAAAACTTTCTGAAATTGCTAAGGCTCTTGACGCAGAAAGTGGTGACCTTATTTTAATTTGTGCAGATAAAAATTCTGTTGTATTTGACGCTTTGGGTGCGTTGCGTCTTGATGTTGCTAAAAAACTTGAAATATTAGACGATAATGAGTTTAAATTCCTTTGGGTTACTGAGTTCCCACTCTTTGAATATAGCGAAGAAGAAAACAGATATGTTGCTAAACATCACCCATTCACATCACCTATGGACGAAGACCTTGACATTATCGAATCAAATCCGGCTGAAGCTCGTGCAAAAGCTTATGATATGGTTCTTAATGGCTGTGAAGTTGGTGGCGGTAGTATCCGTATTTACAGACAGGATATTCAGAAACAAATGTTTAAAGCTCTTGGATTTAGTGAAGAAGAAGCCCAAGAAAGATTTGGATTTTTACTTGATGCATTCAAATTTGGAGCACCACCTCACGGTGGACTTGCATTCGGTCTTGACAGACTTGTTATGCTCTTAACCGGTGCAGAAAGTATTAGAGATGTCATTGCGTTCCCTAAAGTAAAAGATGCGTCTTGCCTTTTAACTGACGCTCCTAACGTTGTTGATGAAATTCAGCTTGAAGAGCTTGGAATTGACATTGTTAAAAAAGAAGAAACAGAAGAATAAAATTTTCTCTTTATAAGGGGAGTTTGTTATGAATTATAATGAGGCAATTTCTTATCTTGAAAATTGTCATAAATTTGGTTCTAAACAAGGGCATAAAAATTTTAAAAGTCTTATGTCCTTGTTTGGTGAACCACAGAAAAAACTTAAGTTTATACACGTTGCAGGTACGAACGGAAAAGGTTCGACTTGTGCTATGATACATTCTATTTTAAAAGAGCAGGGGTATACGGTTGGTAGTTTTTCTTCTCCTCATCTTGAAAAATATAATGAAAGATTTAAAATTAATGATGAATATATAAGTGATGATGATTTTGCTAGGCATATATCTCTTGTTAAAGATAAAGTCAATGAACTATTTGACAATACGGACGAATTTTTTTCATTTTTTGAAATTATAACGGCAGTTGCCTTTAATTATTTTTATGAAAAAAATGTTGATTTTGTTGTTTTAGAGGTTGGGTTAGGTGGTAGACTTGATTCAACTAATATAATTGAAAATCCTGTTGTTTCTGTTATTGCAACTATAAGTTTTGACCATACAGAATATCTTGGCGAAACTATTCCGGAAATAACGAGAGAGAAAGCAGGTATTATTAAGAATAATTCTTATACGGTATTGTATTCTCAAAGTAAAGAGGTATATAATATAGTAAATGAAATTTGCACTGAAAAAAAATCTAAATTGTTATATGTGGACGATTATGGTGTTGACGTTATAAAACAGGATTTATATGGAACGGTTTTTAATGTTAAAAACAAGTATTATTCTTATGATAAAATTTCGATAAGTCTTTTAGGTGAATATCAAGTCTACAATGCTTGTAATGCACTTATGGCTGTAGAAGCGTTAAAAGAACAAGGAATAGAGATTTCATCTGACGCTATTTATTTAGGGCTTAAAAAGGCAAAAATAAATGGCAGAATGGAGATTGTTTCAAAAAAACCTCTGTTTATACTTGAGGGGGCCCACAATACCGAGGGAACTAGCAAACTTAATTCATTTTTGAAAAAATTAAAAAGCAGTAATAAAAAAATAACCATAGTCATAGGTATTCTGAAAGACAAAAATTATAGTGAAATGTTACGCTGTATTACTGAATATGCTGACAATATAATTTTTACGGAAGTTGATAATCAAAGAGTTTTAAAAACTCAAAAACTTTTTGAAGCTGGGCATTTTGAAAATAAAAATGTTATCTTAGAAGACGATTTTAAAAAGGCTGTTATTAAGGCTTTAGAAATTTCGTCTGATGATGATTGTATTGTTTGTACAGGTTCATTGTACCTTGTTGGTGATATTTTGAAGTATATTAATCAAAAATATGGGAGGCTTTTTGATGATTGATTTTAAAAAGGAAATTTTAAAGTATAAGCCTGTTATGGAGGCTGAAGAAATCGAAAGTTCTATTAATTCTGAAGAAATTCAAGACTTAATGGATATTTTAAAACAGCTTTCAGGTCAGAATAAATTATCAAACAACAGGTAAGGAGAGATTTATTGTGATTTGTCCTATATGTAATTCTAATAGTGAAAATAAAAGTAGATGTTCTAAATGTGGTAGTGATTTGACTATGTACTCTAAACTTGCAGATATTTCTAAGGTTTTGTACAATAAGGGACTTTATGCTGCTAAGTCAAATGAGCTGACACACGCAGAACAGTTTTTAGGCAAAAGTATTTTGTTTGACAAAAACAATTTAGATGCTAGAAATGTTTTAGGTCTTGTTTATTATGAAACTGGTAAAATAGGTTTAGCTCTCAAACAATGGGTTATAAGTGCTAATATGAAAAAAGAAAATAATCCGGCAAAAGAATACGTTGATTATTTTCAAAGAAATTCGGAAGAGTTTCAAAAGCTTAATGAGGCTGTAAAGTTATACAATCAGTCGGTTAGATTTTTAAAGCAAAAAAGCGAAGATATGGCTGTTATTCAGCTTAAAAAAGCTGTTGATTTAAATCCAAAGTTTGTTGAGGCTCTTAATCTTTTGAGTGTTTGTTATATGCAAAAGGGTGAAAACGATTTAGCACTTGATGTTATTAAATCTGTTTTGAATATAGATACAACAAACACAAAAGCTTTATCTTATTTTAAAGAATTATGCCCTAATGGCACAAGACTTGTTGAGGGAATAAAGATAGTTAAGACAAATAAGGCTTATGATGAGCCTGTTAAGTTTGAACCAAAAATAAGCCGAAAGGTTAGGGATTCTAAAAATTCTAAGGCTATGGAGCTTATTATTTTTGCAGCCGGTTGTATATGTACAGCTGCTGTTATGTTTTTACTTATTATTCCGGGTGTTGCCAGCGAAAAACAAGAAGAGCTTGATAGACTTAATGCTGATATGCTTTCCTTACAAAATCAATATGACAGTCAAAAAGAATTATTTGAACAGGCTAGCTCTGAAGATATTCAAAAAGAAAATGAAAGTCTTAGGCTTGAATTATCTAAATATCAAAAAGATGCTGACCAAAGAACATCAGCCGACCAGCTTACAAGTGCGTCAGCTTTATCTGTTAAAGGTAAATACAGCGAGGCTGCCGATATTATATCTAAAATAAATATGAGCAATTTATCTGAGGATAAAGTGGCAGAATATAATTCTTTGAAATCTAGCGTTTATCAAAAGGAAGCGAAAAATCTTCTTAAAAAAGGAACTAGCTTAGTTAATTCTAAAAATTATCAAGAAGCGAAAGAAAACCTTGAAAAGAGCATTTTATATGCAGACGAAGATTTAACAACAAAATATAATGCAATGTACTATCTTGCTATGGCAGTTAAAGAGCTTGGCGATACGGAAAAGGCTAAAGAATATTTTGGTCAGGTTGCACAGAACCACCCTCAAAACAGATTTAAAGATTTAGCAAATAAGGAACTTGAGTCTTTGTAGTTGTAATTGAAAGAGGTGTTTTTATGAAAGAGGAATTTTTTAATAGTATAAAAGTTTTGTCTTACTTTTTGTGGGAATACACTAAAAATGAAAATGCCCTTAAATTATGGTGTTGTGCTGAGGACATAGTTTGTTTTTTGGCTCAAATAGGCATAAAAACAAAAGATGATTTTATGGATATTATATCTATGGACAAAACAAGTGCTGAATATAAAAATTTTATGCGTCAGATTTCTTATAAGATATATGAATATACAAATGATTCACAAGAGCAGAAAAACTGGTATATCTCTGAAAAACTTACAAGGAATTGTGAGTGTATTACTGCTTGTGTAACTGCTGCAAGTATAATTGGTTCAGCTAATAAGGGCGATGAAATATATAAAACTATTCGTTCTCAAAATGCAAGAAGCTATGTTTCTGAAAAATAATGAAATTTAAAAGACCTTGGGCATTGTCCAAATCTATGTATTTTTTAAAAGAAAGTAATGTAAAAACTTTTGACGTAAGCTATTGTTTGTTTGATATTATTTTTAGTTTTTGGCTAAAATTTATTTGTTCGATTATGTAGTTATAAATATGGCTTTCGTCAAAAGTTTTTTATCGTGTTATAAAAAATGACACTTGCTTTTATATAAAAAGTTATGTAGGTTTGTGTAAAGTTCAAGGTTTTTTTAGGAGGTTTTTATGAACAAAAATTATAAACTTTTAAAAAATGAATATATAAAAGATATTTCTTCTGACGGATTTATATATGAACATAAATCGGGTGCTAAAATTGTATTTATGAAAAATGATGATGATAATAGAGTTTTTTCTGTTACATTTAGAACTTTGCCAGAAAGTAACAAAGGTATTGCACACATTATTGAACATAGTGTTTTGTGTGGGTCAAGAAAATACCCTGTAAAGGACCCATTTAATGAACTTTCAAAAGGTTCTTTAAATACTTATCTAAATGCTATGACATTTGAGGATAAAACAATGTATCCTATAGCAAGTACTAACGAAAAAGATTTCATTAACCTTATGAATGTATATCTTGATGCAGTATTTTTTCCACTCATATATGATAGAAAAGGTATATTTTTGCAAGAAGGTCATCACAAAGAAAAAGATAAAATAAATGGTGTTGTTTATAATGAGATGAAAGGTGTGTTTTCATCTCCTGATAGGATAATGGATTTTAAACTTAATGAACAATTGTTTTCAGAAACAAATTATAAGTTTTATTCAGGTGGTGTCCCTGAGTTTATACCAGAACTTACTTATGATGAATTTCTTGACTTCCATAGAAAATATTATCACCCAGCTAACAGCATAATTTATTTATATGGTGATTTAGATATTGACAAATATCTTGATATGATTGATAAAGAGTACCTTTCGGAATTTGAGTTTAAGAAAGTTCAGACTGAATACAAAGTTCAAAAAGATTTTGATAAAATTAAAGATGTAAGCTTTAGCTATAACGTTTCAGAACAGGAAAATAATGATGATAATTACCTCCAATGTGGTGTTATTATTGATAAAAAACCGGATTTCAAACTTGCTTTTGCTTTTGATGTTCTTGCAGATGTGTTGCTTGAAACAGATGCATCTCCACTTAAAAAGGCACTTATAAAAGAAAATATTGGTAATAGGATAAATAGTGGATTTGATAATGGTGTTTTTCAACCTGCGTTTTATGTAGCTGTTGAAAAAACAAAATGCAATGATTTGGAAAAATTTAAAAAGGTTTATTTTGATACGCTCAATGAAATTGTTGAAAATGGTATAGATAAACGACTTGTGGAAAGTTGTATAAATAGATATAGATTTTATTTTAAAGAAGAAGATTATGGATATAAACCTAAAGGACTTTTTTATAATATCCTTATGATAAATAGCTTTATTTATGGCGATGGCAATTTTGACGGCTTAAAATTCAAAGATTTCTTTGAATATGTTGAAAATATTGACTTTACGGAAATAATCAAAAAATATTTAATTGATAATAAGAATTATGTTTTTGCTATAATGTCACCAGAAGTTAAGGAAATTTCTGAAAAACAAAATTATGAAGAAGATAAAGAGTTTTTTGAATACAACAATATTAAAGATACAGAAGAAGATATTAAAAAAGTACCTGTATTAGATATTAAAGATATTGATAAAAAATCTAAAAATATTGATATTTTAGAAAGTGAAATATGTGGTAGAAAACTTATTTCAAGCAAAATTGAAAATGATGAAATAATTTATGTTGATTTGCTTTTTGATACAAAAATATTTGATATTGAAGATTTAAGGTATATTGCATTATTTAAGACACTTTTTGGAAAATGTAGTACAAAAAATTACACTTATGAGAATATTGCCAACGAAATTAATTTCTATTTTGGTGAGCTTTCAGCTACA
This sequence comes from uncultured Eubacteriales bacterium, assembly GCA_902496345.1. Taxonomy (GTDB): domain Bacteria; phylum Bacillota; class Clostridia; order Lachnospirales; family CAG-274; genus MGBC114079. Next base: position 3,167 of record CABVAP010000029.1, on the reverse strand, counting down.
ATAGATAATTATACTAAAGAAGATGAGTTTTTTAACTTTTTAACTTTAAATATGAAATTCCTTAATAAAAATTTGAATAATGTTTTTGGTATTCTTTATGAAGTTCTTTTCAATACAATATTTGATAAAAAACGAATTAAAGAAGTGTTATCGGAATATAAACTAAAAATGGATAGAAGTTTTATTAGTAGTGGTCACGCCTATGGCATAGAAAGAGTAATTTCTCATTTATCTAAATCAACAAAATATTATCAAAACTTTAAAGGTGTTGATTTTTACAAGTTTATAAAAGAAACTTTGGAAAATTATGAGGATAGGGCAGATTTACTTATTTCTAAGCTTAAACAAATTATAGAAAAAGCGTTTAATTTGAATTGTCTTACGGTGGCTATTGTTTGTGGTAATGATAATTACAATGCTGTGTTTGATAATGTTAAAAACTTTTGTTCAAAATTACCTGACAATGATGTTGTAATCAAAAATATTGATATTACTACAGAATTGAAAAATGAAGCATTTTCTCTTGCGTCAGAAGTTCAATACAATACTATGGCGATTGATTTTCAAAAATATGGGTTAGCTTTCAATGGACGTATGAAAGTGTTTGAAAATATGATTGAATCAAACTATTTATGGGATAAGATTAGGATTGAAGGTGGTGCTTATGGAGGAGGTTGTGGATTTTCAAAAAAAGGTATCTTTTTCACATATTCTTACCGTGACCCTAACATTGAAAAAACTTTTGAAAATTATAAGAAAATTCCAGAATATTTAAGAAGTATTAAACTTACCGAAAGAGAATTGCAAAAATTTATTATCGGTACAATAAATAAGTTAGATAGACCTATAAAAATAAGTAATGTAATTGACAAAATTTTGAACAGAAAAATTTCTGAAATTACTGATGAAGAACGACAAAAAGAAAGAAATGAAATATTAAATATAAAAATTGAAGATATTTCTAAATTTGGTGAAATGTTTGAAGACTGCTTTGGCGAAAATGTTATTTGTACTTTTGGTAATAAAGCCGTTATAGAAGAAAACAAAATGTTATATGATGTTGTAGATGATAGCTTACTTAAATAAGATTTGTCTTTGAATATTAATAACAAAGAGAATTGTCTAAAATTTACAAAAAAATCTCCTTTATTAAATGAATTTTGTACAGAATTGAATTTTTAGGGGAAATATGCAAAAAAACAATAAACTAAAAATTTCAATCCCTTGACATTATTATTAAATAGTTATAAAATAATATAGGTATTGTTTTTTGAATATATTTATCATATATTTGGATTTAATACTTTAAAGTCTATTTCTCTATATTAAACATAAATTTTTTATCTTTATGTTATTTGAACTTTGAAAATTTAATAAAGGAGGTGTTTTATTCTGAACGGAATGGAAATACTTATTACTGTTCTTTCTTGCGTCATTTCTATTTGTATAGGTGCTTTGGTTGGATATTTGCTTAGAAGAAAGATTTCTGAAGCTAAAATAGGTTCTGCTGAAAAAGAGGCTGAAAACATTGTTGTTAAAGCTAAATCTGAGGCTGAGGCTAAGAAAAAGGAAATTTTGCTCGAAGCAAAAGAGGAAAATATTAAAGTTAAAAATGAAGCAGAAAGAGAGTACAAAGAGAGAAAAAGTGAACTTCAGAGATTTGAAAAAAGATTGCTTCAGAAGGAAGAAACTTTAGACAAGAAAAGTAATTCACTTGAAAGAAAAGAAGAACAATTTCAAGTTAAGGTCGAAGAAATTGAAAATGTTAAAGTAGAAGTGAATAAACTTAAAGAACAACAAACAGTTGAGCTTGAACGTATATCTGGGTTTACTTCTGAACAAGCTAAACAGTACTTATTATCTACTGTTGAATCTGAAGTTAAGCACGAGGCAGCTGTTATGGTTAAAGAAATTGAAAATAAAGCCAAACAGGAGGCCGATAAAAAAGCAAAAGACATTATTGCTTCTGCTATTCAAAGATGTGCAGTTGACCACGTTACAGAAACTACAGTTTCAGTTGTCCCTTTACCTAACGATGAAATGAAAGGTAGAATTATTGGACGTGAGGGTAGAAATATCAGAACACTTGAATCGCTTACAGGAATTGAGCTTATCATTGATGACACTCCTGAGGCAGTTATTTTATCTGGTTTTGACCCTATGAAACGTGAAATTGCTAGAATTGCCCTTGAAAAACTTATTATTGATGGTCGTATTCACCCTGCTAGAATTGAGGAGATGGTGGAAAAAGCCAAAAAAGAAGTTGAAGTTATGATTAAAGAAGAAGGTGAAGCTGCTTCTTTTGAAACAGGCGTTCACGGTCTTCACCCTGAATTAATTCGTTTACTTGGTAAGATGAAATTCAGAACAAGCTATGGACAGAATATTTTAAAACATTCTGTCGAGGTATCACATTTATGTGGAATTATGGCTGGGGAACTTGGAGTTGATGTTACTCTTGCAAAAAGAGCAGGTTTGTTACACGATATTGGAAAATCTGTTAATCACGACCTTGAAGGCTCTCACGTTAGTCTTGGTGCAGCTTTGTGTAAAAAATATCGTGAAAATGATATTATTATCAATGCCGTTGAGGCACATCACGGAGATGTTGAACCTACAAGTATTATCGCTGTTTTAGTTCAGGCAGCTGACGCTATATCTGCTGCTAGACCAGGAGCTAGACGTGAAACAATTGAATCCTATATTAAACGCCTTCAGACTTTGGAAAATATCGCAGATACATTTAACGGAGTTGAAAAATCATTTGCAATTCAAGCTGGTCGAGAATTGCGAATTATCATAATACCAGATGAAGTTGATGATTCAGAAATGACTTTACTTGCTAGGGATATTGCTAAGAAAATTGAAGAAGAATTAGAGTATCCTGGTCAAATTAAGGTTAATCTTATTAGAGAAACGAGAGCAATAGACTACGCTAAATAAAAACTAGGTTATATAAAAATTGTGGAAAGTATTGAGATTACAGTGGTTTCAATGCTTTCCCTTTTTATTTTCTTTGTATATTGTCTTATAATTTGGTGCAAAAATCAAATCCTTATTTTTTAAAAATAATATCTATATGATTAATAAAAAGCCTTGAAACATACGTAGTTGAACCGACCCCCAAAAGTTAGACCAAAAATCTAACGATTGGGAGGTCGGTTTTT
>CABVAP010000028.1 GCA_902496345.1 uncultured Eubacteriales bacterium | reverse complement strand
AGTTTTTTTAAATCTTTTTACCAAAAAGATTCAGCCCTACAACTTCTAATTTGTTTCAGATTTTTGAATAGGCAGAGATATGTCTATTTTTGTGCCGGTTCCGACTTTGCTTGTTAGGTTTATTGTGCCAGAGTAAAAGTTTACGATGTGTTTTACTATTGATAAGCCTAAACCTGTTCCACCCATTTTTTTGCTTCGCCCTTTGTCAACTCTGTAAAATCTTTCGAAAACTCGTGGTATTGAGTCGGCTGGTATTCCTATGCCGGTGTCGTAAACTTTTATGTATACGTTGTTTTTGTCGGAATTCACCCTTATGCTTAAGTTTCCGTCTTCTTTGTTGTATTTTATCGCATTGATTATTATGTTGTTTAAAAGTTGATATATTTGGCTGTAGTTTGCGTTATATATGCAGTCGTCACATTCGACAGAAACGTTTATTTTGTTTTTGTCTATTATAGGTCTGTTTGTGCTTAAAATTTCCTCGATTATATTCTTTATGTTTATGTCTGAAAAATCTTTTTTCTCTACTCCAGATTCAAGTTTTGAAATCATAAGTATGTCATTTATTAAATTTGTCATATTTTTTGTTTCTGTTTGTATTCTGTTGAGAAATTCGACTTTTTGCTCGGTGTCATACAAAATTCCACTGTTTAATAGCTCGGCGTATCCTTGTATTGACGTTATTGGAGTTTTTAACTCGTGGGATACATTTGAAAAAAATTCTTGACGAAACCTTTGCGTTTCTCGTTCTGTTGTTACATCAATCATAAATATTATTACGCCGTCTGTTGTGTTTTCAAGTACTCCTTTTTTTGTTTTTGAAACGTGTACTCTGAAAATATTTTTGTTTTTATCATCAATGTCAAATATGCACTCTGTATTATTTTTTATTACATTTTCGACAGCCTCTATTATTTTTATATTTTGTGTAAAATGAATTAGTTTTTTGCTTTCTATTCCTACATTGCCGTCTAATGCTTTTGTTGCTGCCTTATTTGCGAGAAGAAGATTTTCTTTTTCATCAACAACTATAATTCCCTCTTGCATATTGTCAAGTATGTAATTTATTTTATTTTTTTCTGAATTTAAATTGTCAACTGTGTTTTCGATTCTCTCTGAAAGAATTTTTACGGATTTCATTATATTATTGATTTCATCATATTTGTATTCTTTGAAATCTAATGTTTTTCGCTCTATCTGAACTTTTAACAACTCTTTTGATATTTCATTTAACGGCTCTGTTATCGTTTCTGAAAATCTCTTTGCAAGAAGAAATGCAAATGCAAACGCAATTATTATACTTGTTATGATAGACGGAATTAACGCGTTTAAAAACATTGTTTTTCCGTGGTATGGAATTGAAAGACGTATTATGTAATCGCTTTTTTGTGAAGTCTTTGCTACATAAAACATCTCTTGTTTTAAAGACTCTGAATATCTAACATTTATCCCATTACCTTTTTCAACTGCGTCTATAATTTCTGGTCGATGACTATGGTCGTCAAAAAATTCTACCATATCTGATGAATCAGCAAAGACATTACCGTCTTTGTCAACTATTGTTATTCTGGTATTTTTTTGTGACATTATTGGTTTGATTTTATCGGTTTGTTCCTGCAAATCTTTGCTATAATCTAATCCATAGTCTATCAATTCTATTGAATAAGTCATATTTTTTTCAGTCTGTTCCAAGTTATATTCACTTATGAAATAAGAAAATATAAGAGATGCTATCAACAGACTTGTTATTGAAATTGCAAGAAATCTATAAAAAATGGCTTTTCTCATCTTTATACCTCCGAATTAAAACGATACCCCATTCCTCTAACTGTTACTATACAATTGCCTACAGTTCCTAATTTTTGCCTTAATGAACGTATATGAATATCGACGGTTCTTGTTTCACCGGTGTACTCATAACCCCATATTTTATTTAAAATTTCATCTCTTGAAATTACTCTATGTTTGTTTTGAACAAGATATTTTAAAAGCTCATATTCTTTAAATGTCAACGAAATAATTTCACCGGAAACAGTCACTTCTCTAGTATCGTTGTTTATTGAAAGATTATTTTCTGTAATAACTTCATTTGTGGATTTTGTGGAAGTTTCACATCTTCTTAAAATTGAACGTATCCTTGCCATAAGCTCTAATACACTAAACGGTTTTGTTATGTAATCATCAGCACCACTATCAAGACCTATAATTTTTTCAACTTCACTATCTTTCGCTGTCAAAAATATTACAGGCAATGACGATTTTGCTTTGTCCTCTTTTATTAACTTAACTGCTGTTACACCATCTATACCCGGTAACATAATGTCGAAAATGGCTAAGTCGGGAAGCTCTTTATTTATTGCATTTATCGCATCTTCGGCGTTCTCAAAATCACAGACACTATAACCGTAACTTTCAAGTGCAATCTTTATTAAATTTCTGATGTTGTCATCGTCTTCAATAACGTATATTTTTTTGCCAGACATAAAAATCTCTCCTTACATTTTTATATATCTTTAATTTATCACAGTTTCTTGAAATATAACAGGGGATACGCTAATTTTTTACATAAATTTTACATAGGCCTTAGGTGAACAGGTTTTATATTATATGTTCGTTGCGACTATTTAATGACAACTTTTTTTCTCTATGATATAATTATTTTGAGTTTATTATTTTGGAGTGATATTTTGAACGGAAAAATTGTTGATTTTGACTATGACAACTTGAAAGCTGATATTTTCAAAAGATTTAAGGAAATTTGTGGTATTTTTGATAATGCCGATATTGACATTGAAAGAAAAAAAGAAGCTATAGATATTTTTGAAAAAGCCTTTTATTGCTATGAACTAAAAGGAATTTATTCTTTTGCTGAAAAAAAATTTTTTGAAAATGAAAATAGGTTTTATGCTGACATTGTAAAGAAAAATTTAAACGTCAATATAACAGGAATTGCATTTTTTGGGGTGGGGGCTTTTTTTGAAAATATTGACTATTCAAGCCAAAAATCTATGCTGGAAGATTTTTATATAGATGTTACGGGGACTGCTATTATTGATGTCGTGAGAGGTATTTTTAAACAAAAGCTTGAAAAAGAAATTTTGGAAAATAATAAATATAATGGGAAATATATATCTGACGCTTTTGGGGTTGGTTTCTTTGGAATCGAACACAACAGAATTTTTGAAATTTTTGATATGGCTAACTGTTGCAAGATTGGTTTGAAAATTAATGATAGTGGTGTTATTGAGCCAGATAAATCGTTTGTTGGCTTTTTTGCCATATCAAACGAAAGATTTTCAAAAATAAATGACTGCAAGGACTGTATCGGTAGCAGATATGGTTGTTTTCTCTGTGAAAAAAATAGATTAAAATAGTGAAATTTGTTTTTTACCTTGAACTTAACTATGTTTTCATAGTATAATAGTTATAATTGTTATTTGGAGTTTTAGAAAGGAGTTTTTTATATTGTCTTTATCTGATGAACTATTCGAAAGAGGGAAAAATGTTATGCCTGGTGGGGTAAACAGCCCTGTTCGTGCTTTTGGAAATGTTGGCAGAAACCCTCTTTTTATAAAAAAAGCGTGTGGCTCTAAAATTTATGATGTTGATGATAATGAGTATATCGATTTTGTTAATTCTTGGGGTCCTATGATTATGGGACATTGTGTTAATGATATTATTGAATCTGTAAAACAAGCTGTTATCAATGGCTTGAGTTTTGGTGCCCCTACTGAAAAAGAGGTACTTATGGCTGAACTTATTTGCAAGCTTGTTCCTAATGTTGAAATGGTTAGAATGGTCAACAGTGGAACAGAAGCAGTTATGAGTGCTTTACGTCTTGCTAGAGGTTATACCGGCAAAAGCAAAATAATCAAATTTGAAGGTTGTTATCACGGTCACAGCGATTCTATGCTTGTTAAAGCCGGTTCTGGTGCTTTGACAGAGGGTGAACCTAATTCTGCCGGAGTTGTAAAAGAACTTGCTGAGCATACTCTCGTTGCAAAATACAATGACCTTAACAGCGTAAAAGAACTTTTTGATAACAACAAAGGTGAGGTTGCCTGTGTAATTGTTGAACCTGTTGCAGCTAATATGGGCGTTGTCCCTCCTGCTGACGGATTTTTGCAGGGACTTCGTGAACTTTGTGATGAAAACAATGCTTTACTTATTTTTGATGAAGTTATTACCGGATTTAGAATTTCTTTAGGTGGAGCCCAAGAGTATTTTGGTGTAAATGCTGATATTATTACTTTCGGTAAAATTATCGGTGGTGGTATGCCTGTTGGTGCTTATTGTGGTAAAAAAGAGGTTATGGAACATATTTCTCCAGTTGGAAATGTATATCAAGCCGGTACTTTATCTGGTAACCCTGTTGCTATGGCTGCTGGATATGAGCAGCTTACTTTGTTAGCTAACAACAAAGACATAATTTCGACTATAAACTTAAACGCTAATTATGTTGCCGATGAAATGAGAAAAATTATTGACAAATATGGGGTAGATGCTAAAGTTAATCAAATCGGTTCGCTTATGTCTGTTTTCTTTACTAAAGAAGATGTTACATCTTACGATACAGCTGTTACTAGTGATACTTCTGTTTTTGCTAAATATTTTAATAGTATGCTTGACGGTGGAATATACATCGCACCGTCACAATTTGAGGCTATGTTCCTTAGTTTTGCCCACGAACATAGCGACATTGTTAAGTTTTTAGAGGTATTTGAAAAATCTATTTCAAATTTAAAAAGTGGTAATTGAGATAGAGAAAGGATTTTTTTATGAATTTACCTAAAAATTATGAAATAAAAATGAAAAATCTTCTCGGTGAAGAGTTTGACGATTATTTAAAAAGTTTTGAAGAAAAAAGACATTATGGTCTTAGAGCTAATACTTTGAAAATTAGTCCGGAAGAATTACAAAAAAGACTTGATTTTAAACTTGAGCCTGTTAAATGGTGTAAAGAGGGGTTTTATTATTCTGAAGATGACAGACCGGCAAAACACCCTTATTACAATGCTGGACTTTTCTATATTCAAGAACCTAGTGCTATGTCAACAGGGGCAACAATCGAAATAAACCCTGGTGACAGAGTTCTTGACCTTTGTGCTGCTCCTGGTGGAAAAAGTACACAGGTTGGGGCAAAACTTAAAAATCAAGGTATTCTTGTTAGTAATGACATAAGTGCAACAAGATGTAAGGCTTTACTCCATAATATTGAGGCTGCCGGTCTTAGCAATGCAATTGTTACTAACGAAACACCTGAGAGGCTTGCTGAAAAATTTGAGGGATTTTTTAATAAAATAATCGTTGACGCACCTTGTTCCGGCGAGGGTATGTTTAGAAAAGATAAAGACGCTGTTAAAAGCTGGGAAGAACACAAGACGGAATTTTGTTGTTCTTTGCAGAGGGATATTCTTAAAAGTGCAGCAAAAATGCTTTGTGGTGGTGGCGTTATAGCTTACTCAACTTGTACTTTTGCACCAGAAGAAGACGAGGGAATGATAAATGAATTTCTTGATTTAAATGACGATTTTGAATTGCTTGAAGTCGATAAAAGTACAGGATTTGACAGAGGTAGAAGTGAATGGGTTTCAGGCGGTCGAAAAGAGCTTGAAAAGTGTGGAAGACTATGGCCTTATAAAATTAAAGGTGAGGGGCATTTTCTTGCTCTTTTGAGGAAAAAAGGAAATGACGAACCTGCAAATATTCCGAAAATTAAGCCTATAAGCGAAAAACTTTTGACTGATTATTACGAATTTAACGACAAATATATGAATTTAAAGCTAACTGAAAATCTTGAAATACACGGTAAATCACTTATGCAAATACCTTTTGGTATTGACCTCAAAGGTCTTCGTGTTATGAGAAGCGGTCTTTATATCGGTGATATAAAAACTAAAAGATTTGAACCATCTCAAAGTTTTGCTATGTCACTCAAAAAAGAAGATGTTAAAAATACTATTACATTTACTCTTGATGACCCTCTGCTTATTCGTTATCTTAAGGGGGAATCTTTTGAAGTATCTGCTGATGACGGCTGGAACCTTGTCTGTCTTGAAAAATTTCCTCTCGGTTGGGGCAAAGTTCAAAAGGGTAGAATGAAAAATAAATATCTACCAAGTTGGAAAATTTGATTTGAAAGGAGTTTTGATTTATGGACTTTTTACCTGTTTGTAAAGAGGATATGCAAAAAAGAGGGTGGGACGAACTCGACTTTGTTCTCGTTACCGGTGACGCTTATATCGACCACCCGTCATTTGGTGCTGCAATTATCGCAAGACTTCTTGAAAGTCACGGTTTTAAAGTTGGTATAATACCTCAACCGAATTGGAGAGATAAAGAAAGTTTTAACGTGTTTGGAAAACCTAGGTTATCTTTCCTTGTTACAGGTGGTAACATTGATTCAATGGTAAACCATTACAGCGTTGCTAAAAAAAGAAGACAAAAAGACTTATACTCTCCTGCTGGAGTTATGGGACTTCGTCCGGACAGAGCAACTATTGTTTATTGTCAGAAAATAAGAGAATTATACAAAGATGCACCTATTATGATTGGTGGTCTTGAGGCTAGTCTTAGACGTCTTTCTCACTATGATTATTGGGACAACTCTGTTAGAAGGTCTATTCTCTTAGATTCTCAGGCTGATATTCTTATGTACGGAATGGGCGAACATCAGATAATTGAACTGGCTGAAAGTCTTGACAGTGGTATACCTATTAACGAAATTACTTATGTTCGAGGTACGGTATACAAAACTAAAACACTTGAAAATATTTATGATGACTATATTTTATTGCCAGAATACAAAAAAACTAAAACAGACAAAAAAACTTATGCTGAAAGTTTTTTAATTCAATATCAAAATACAGATTCTATAACAGCAAAAATGCTTGTTGAACCTTATGGAAATGAATATGTCGTTCAAAATAAACCGTCTAAAATTTTGACTACTGCTGAATTTGACAATTCTTATTCTTTACCTTATATGAGAACATACCACCCTATGTACGAAAAAGACGGCGGTGTTCCAGCTATTGAAGAGGTTAAGTTTAGTATTATATCTAACAGAGGCTGTTTCGGAAACTGTAATTTCTGTGCTTTAGCTTTTCATCAGGGTAGAGTGGTTCAAGCAAGAAGTCACCAGTCTATATTAAACGAGGCAAACAAAATAGTTTGGGAAGAAGATTTTAAAGGATATATTCACGATGTTGGTGGTCCGACTGCAAACTTTAGAGGTCCTGCTTGTGACAAACAAGTTACAAAGGGTGCTTGTAAAGAAAGACAATGTTTATTCCCTACAGCTTGTAAGAATTTGAAAGTTGACCACAAAGATTATCTAAAACTTTTGCGAAAGTTGCGTCAAATTCCAAGAGTTAAAAAAGTTTTTGTTCGTTCCGGAATACGATATGATTATCTTATTTATGACAAAGATGATGAGTTTTTTAACGAACTTTGCGAACATCATATAAGTGGACAACTTAAAGTTGCACCGGAACATATCTCTCCTAGAGTACTTGAAAAAATGGGTAAGCCATCAAAAGAAGTTTATGAGCGTTTTGTTAAAAAATATTATGAGATTAACAGAAAAATCGGAAAAGAACAATATCTTGTTCCTTATCTTATGAGTAGTCACCCGGGTTGTGACCTTAAAGCTGCTGTTGAGCTTGCCGAATATTTGAGGGATTTGGGTTATATGCCGGAACAAGTTCAAGATTTTTATCCGACACCAGGTACTTTGTCTACTTGTATGTATCACACAGAGCTTGACCCAAGGACTATGGAAAAAGTTTATGTTCCTAAAACTCCTCACGAAAAAGCTATGCAGAGGGCTTTAATTCAATATAGATTGCCTAGAAATTATGACCTTGTTCTTGAAGCACTTAAAAAGGCAGGAAGAACTGACCTTATTGGTTTTGACAAACATTGTCTTATTAGACCTAGAAAAAGTGAGAATTTTTATCCTAAACAAAAAAATGAAAATTCAAAAGGATTTAAAAACAAAAAATCTGAAAACGAAAAAGGTTTAAGAAAGAAAAAGACAATTAGAAATGTCCACTCCAAAAAGAAAAAAGGTTGATGATATGTATCGTAACTTTGATTTTTATGATTTTTTTCAAAAAGCTATATGTAAGGTTACGGAACTATTTTATCCGTCTAAGTGTGTTGTTTGTCACAATTTTCTTGATAACCACACAGACGGTGTATGTGAAAAATGCAAGAGTGAGTTTAATATATTTGATAGGGCAATTTGTTTGAAAAATTTTGAAAATAATGACGGATTTTCAATGCTTCTATATACTGATACCATAAAAGATATTATCCACAATTTTAAATATAATGATTGTGGATTTTATGCCAGAGCTATGGGGAAAGAAATGGGAAAGTTCTTTGTTGAAAGCGATATATTATCTGCTGACTACATCGTTCCAGTTCCTCTCCATAGCAAAAGAAAAAGAGAACGTGGGTATAACCAAGTTGAAATTATGGCTCTTGAAATATCTAAAATAACGAAAATCCCTTTTGTTACAAATGCTTTTGTACGAAAGAAGAATACTTTGCCCCAGTATGAACTTGATGTCGAAAAAAGGTTTAAAAATGTTGAAGATGCTTTCTATCCTAAAAATTTTGAGTGCGTAAAAGGTAAAGATGTTATGCTCATCGATGACATTTATACAACTGGTGCAACAATAAATGAGTGTAGAAAAGTTTTGTATTCAATGGGTGCTAATAATGTTTTCTATTTTACATTGGCATCTACAAAAACTATTACAAAGTTTTGAAAATTTGTAATTACAGATTTTCTAAGTTGTTATATTATGTAAAAGTTTGCTAGATTTTGGACTGATTTTGTCGAAATGTCAAAAAAACTTGCTAAAATTTTTTATAAATAATTGACTTTATGAAAAAAAATGTTTATTATTATTATGGATAGTTTTTTACTTATTGAACGTTTATTTTGTATATTTTGCTTTGGAATTTACGTTTACAATAAAATGAATTTACTAAATAAATGAAAATGGTTTTTTGTTTATTTGTCTGGTAGGGTGATTGTTTTGTCTAATAAAGGAAATAAAATGCATATCGAAGATTTCCCTGTTTGTCTTGTCAAATTTGTCGGAGATGAGTATGCTACTGTGATTTCGGCTAACAACTTTTTCTATTCTTTCATTGGCTATACAAGCGAAGAATTTAAAGAACAGAAGGGAAATAGCCTAAAAAGCCTGATTTATTCGGAAGATGTTAAAACATTTGACAGGTTTATAGAATTTGAAAATGGTGAAACAGGCTATTTTGATTTTAATATCGAAGATAAAAACGGAAACATTAACAATGTAAAATTGAATGCTTTCGTTAAAGCAAACAAAGCTGACGAGAATACTAAAATTTTTAATTGCATTATTATGAGAATGGGTAGTTCTTTCAATAATACCCACGAAGATATTTTTCAATGGGAATGTTATAGATATGTTTCTTATATTTCCGATGATATTATTTTTAGATACAATGTTAATACGGATTTTATCGAACTTAGTAAAAAATATTCGGAAGTTTTTGGCAGAAGTTCTCGTATTAATGATTTTAAGAAAAATCTGAAAAAAAATGTTTCAATACACCAAGAAGACGTTGACAAGCTTATTATTAGTGCTAAAGAGGCTTTAATTGATTTAAAGAGAAAAGACCTTGAAATACGAATAAGAAATAGAGATGGCAAGTTTGAATGGTTTAATCTTATTTACAAAATGGTTTTTGAAAATGATGAAACTTACGCTATTGGACGTTTTTGCAACATAAACAGACAAAAAAGTGAGAAAAACAAACTTATAGAAAAATCTCAAATTGATGGACTTACTAAACTATATAACAGACCAGCTACTGAAAAAATGGTTGGCGAAATTCTTGAGTCTAACTATGGCACAGAAAACTATGCCCTTATGATTATTGATGTTGATAACTTTAAAGGTATCAATGATACTTACGGGCATTTACTAGGTGATGCTGTGCTTATAGATATATCTAAAATATTTAAAAGCATTTACAGAGAAACTGATGTCATTGGCCGTATCGGTGGCGATGAATTTCTTGTGTTTATGAACAAGTTTAATTCTGAAAATGATGTTAAAGACAAAGCTGAGCTTATGTGTGAGAAAATAAGAAATCTATATGAGAATGAATCCACAATAAGCAGGGTTTCTGTAAGTGTTGGTATTTCCCTTTCTATTAAGTCGAGATTTTTATACAAAGAAATGTTTAAAAATGCTGACTTTGCCTTATATGAAACAAAGGAAAGAGGAAAAGACGGTTACACAATTTTTGACGAAAAAGCCTATAACAAAGAACTTGAAAAAGGCGAAAAATCACTTAAAGGTGCGACTGGCTATATTAAAAATAAAGCATCAAAGATACTTAAATCAGAGAAAAATGTCGAAAAGGCTATTAATGAAATTCTTGATAGTATTGGAAATAAATTTAATGTTAGCACAGCTTATATTTATATTATAAGCGAAAATAAAAATTTCGCTTATGAGCGTTTCCAATGGTGTAATCAAGGAATTAATCCAATCGAAGAGGGTATGAAAGAAATTCCTCTTGAGGCTGGGGTAAGCGACTTGAACTACTTATCTTACTTTAACAGAGAAGATATTTTCTACTGTGCTGATGTTACTAAACTTGAATATCCTTTTAATGAGTATATGCGATTTTTAGGTGCAAAAAGTATTTTGGAATATCTTATTGTGTACAAGGGTGAAACAATTGGATATATTGGCTTTGCAGAATACAACAACCAAAGGCTTTGGGTTCAAAATGAAATTGATGCAATTGGGGTTGTTGCCGATGTTCTTTCTGAATATGTTTATGAATTATCTAAAAAAGAAAGATAGAATATTTGCACTTTAAAAATAGGGGTTACTGCCCCTATTTTGGTTTATAATTTACATTTTTTTTGGGGAGATTAAAGGAGGGAAGTTTACTTGGATATAGCTGGAGATAAACTGAAATTCAATAATAATATTGAAAATAAATTTGAAAAATATATGGAAATAATGAAAAGTACAGGTATTGGTACTGTTGAATGGAGCGAAAAAACTGGATTAAGATTTTCTCGAAATTTGATTGAAAAATTTGAATTTGAAAATTGTACTCTTTATGAATTTGATTTTAATAAATATGTTCATAAAGAAGATTTGGAGGAATACTCTGAATTTGTCGAAAAACTTAAAGCAGGTAATCATTTCTCTCAAGTTAGCTGTCGTATGAAAGATTGTGACGGTAACTATTTATGGTGCAAAATTTCTGTTATATGTGACTTTGACAAAGACGAACGTTTTATGTTTGGCGTTGTTCAAAGTGTCGATAATGAAGTTAGGCTATATCAAGAACTTAAAAAGAAAATTGAAGTTGACACAATTACTGGAATTAGAAATTTTAAAAAATTTATAACTGATACGCAAAAGTTGTTTGATAACAACCCTGACGGAAAATTTGCTATTATCGTAATGGACATCGGTAGATTTAAAATAGTGAACGACGTCTATGGTATCGAAACAGGTAATGATGTTTTACGCCAGCTATCTATTATTTTACAAAGGACTATTCCTGAAAATATCATATTTGCAAGAAGATACTCTGATAATTTTTGTATATCTATGCAATATTCTGATGAATCTGAAATAAAATATCTTATCGAAAAAATAAAAAGAGAGATTAGATTATCGAAATTTATTATTGAGGTTTCGCCTCTTTTTGGTGTTTACATTATAGACGACACTAACATTAATATTGAGGTTATGTGCGACAGGGCAAAACTTGCTAAGAAAAACTACAGCAATGACAAAGACGTTGAGAAAAAAATGTTTGTTTTTTATGACAAGGATTTTAGAAAGAAAATTATCGAAGAGGCTAACATCGAATCGGAAATGTATTCGGCACTTGACAACAGGCAGTTTTTTGTATATTTACAGCCTAAATATAACCTAAAAAGCCGAAACATAATCGGGGCTGAGGCTCTTGTCCGTTGGAAAAAAAGCAAAAACTGTATTATGTTGCCGGATAAGTTCTTGCCTGTTTTTGAAAAAAATGGTTTTATTATAAAACTTGATGAATATATATGGGAAGAAGCTTGTCGAATTTTAAGAAAATGGATTGATTTAGGGTTTAATCCTATCCCTGTTTCTGTCAATGTTTCGAGAAGACAGATTTTTAACCCTAGCTTTCTTGATATGCTTTTATGGCTTACTAAAAAATACGATATACCTCATAATTTAATCGGTATTGAACTTCCGGAAAGTGTATTTATAGATAGCCGTGAAACTGTCTATGAAATTCTTGAAAAAGTTAAAAGCCACGGCTTTATACTTGAAATGGACGATTTTGGCGAAGGATATTCCTCTCTTAAATTGCTCCAAAACGTAAATGTCGATATTATTAAAATTGACAAATGTTTTCTTGATGAAACGGTTAGCAAAAAAGGCCGTGTTGTCGTTAAACATACTATCACTATGGCTAAAGAACTTAATCTTGATGTCATCGCAGAGGGTGTCGAAAGTAAAGAACAGATAAACTTCTTATCTGACGCAGGCTGTGATACCGTTCAAGGTTTTTACTTCTCTAAGCCACTTTCAATTGATGAATTTGAATATAAAGCATTCTATAGTATTAAGGGGTAATGTTATGTTTAAAGTTTGTATATTTGATTTAGACGGTACACTTGCAGATTCTTTGCAATCTCTTGCTTATTGTACAAATATCGCTCTTGAGGCCGTTGGATTAAAGCCTAATCCTGTTTATATGTATAAAAAATTTGCTGGTGACGGTGCTAAAATGATGGTTCAACGTAGCTTAATCGCTGCTGGAGATGTTGACCTTAAATTTTATGATAAAGCTAGAGAAATACATAAAAAAAGTTATGCTGAGCATAGTATGTACAAAGTTACAGCTTTTGACGGAATAAAAGAACTTCTTCAGGCTCTTAAGAAAGATGGTATAAAAATAGCTGTTCTTACAAATAAACCTCACGAACGTGCTATCGATGTTGTTACGTCTTTATTTGGCGAGGATTGCTTTGATTTTATACTTGGGCAAAGTGACAAGTTCGCAAGAAAACCATCTCCAGAGGGTGCTTTGATTATCGCTGATAAATTTGGTGCATCTCCAGAAGAATGTGTTTATTTAGGTGATACAAATACCGATATGCAAACAGGAAAATCTGCCGGTATGTTTACCGTTGGTGTTACTTGGGGTTTTCGTGACAGAGAGGAACTTATCGAAAACAAAGCTGACTACATCATTGACAAACCTCTTGAACTTTTAGATTTAATTAAAAAATAAATTTGTTTATTTGCATGGGAGTTAATTTATGGAAATTTTAACTGTTGAAAATCTTTCTAAAAATTTTGGCGAAAAAGTTTTATTTGACGATATTTCTTTTGGCATAAGCTCTGGTGATAAAATCGGTGTCATTGGCGTAAATGGTACTGGTAAATCAACACTTTTGAAGATTATCGCTGGAGTTGACGAGCCTGACAAAGGGCAAGTCGTTACTATGAATGGTATAAAAATAGGCTATCTTCCTCAAGTTCCTGTCTTTGAAGAAAATGAAACAGTTATTAATCAAATATTTAAAACTAACAACCCTGTTATGCAATTGATAAAAGAATATGAGGACTGTTTATCTTTACTAAGTGGAAATAAAGATGATGTGAAACTTAATGAAAAAATATCTGAACTTAGCAAGGAGATAGACAAGGTTGACGGTTGGTCATTACAAAGTGAGGCCAAAACTATACTTACTAAACTTGGTATTTCTGACTTTCATAAGCCTATTGGTGTTTTATCTGGTGGGCAGAGAAAAAGAGTTGCTATCGCTGGTGCTTTAATATCTAAAGTCGATTTGCTTATACTTGATGAACCGACAAACCATATTGACAACGAAACTGTCGATTGGCTTGAAAAATATTTCAAAAAATGTACAAAAGCCCTTATTATGGTTACCCACGACAGATATTTCCTTGATAGAGTTGTAAACAAAACAATTGAACTTGATAAAGGTAAGTTATACACATATTACGGAAATTACAGCGAATTTTTAAACCTTAAAGCTGAAAGAGAAGCTATGGAAATCTCTTCTGAAAAAAAACGTCAGAACTTCCTTAGAAATGAACTTGAGTGGGTTAGACGTGGTGCTTTGGCTAGAAGTACAAAACAAAAAGCTAGACTTGAAAGATTTGAACAGATTTCTAATATGTCTGGTCCTAAAACTCAAAGTAATGTTGAATTTAATGGTGTGTCTACAAGACTTGGAAGAAAAACTATTATTGTCGATAATATCTCTAAAGTTTTTGACGGTGTTACTTATATAAAAGATTTTAGTTATATCGTCAATAGAAATGACAGAGTTGGTATTATCGGTGGAAATGGCAAGGGAAAATCAACTTTACTTAAAATTATGACTGGGCAAATTTTGCCTGATTCTGGTAGTGTTGAAATAGGCGAAACTGTTAAGCTTGGCATTTTCGCA
This sequence comes from uncultured Eubacteriales bacterium, assembly GCA_902496345.1. Lineage (GTDB taxonomy): Bacteria > Bacillota > Clostridia > Lachnospirales > CAG-274 > MGBC114079. The sequence continues at coordinate 6,779 of CABVAP010000028.1, read as the reverse complement.
CAGGAAAATGACGATATGAACCCAGAGCAAAGAGTTATTGACTATATCAAAGATGTCGCTGAATATATCGAAACTGCTGACGGAAAATTGAGCGCGTCTGTTATGCTTGAAAAATTTTTATTTGATTCGGAAATGCAATGGTCGTATATATCAAAGCTTTCTGGTGGTGAAAAAAGAAGATTGTATCTTCTTAAAGTTCTTATGCAAGCTCCTAATATACTTTTTCTTGATGAACCGACAAATGACCTTGATATTCAAACGCTTTCTATACTTGAAGAATATTTAGATACTTTTAACGGTGCTGTTGTTGTAGTTTCCCACGATAGATATTTCCTTGATAAATGTGTTGACAGAATTTTTGCTTTTGAGGATTTTGGACATATCAAGCAATATGAGGGTGGTTATACCGACTATTATGAAAAGAAAAATGGAAATGATTTTATTGAATTTAGCTCCGACAGTTCTTCAAAATCTGAAAAGTCTAAGAAAAAGGAATGGGATAAGGGCGAAAGAACTCTAAAAATGACCTACAAAGAGCAAAGAGAGTTTGAAACAATAAATGACGTTATTGAAAAACTTGAAAATAGACTTGACGAAATTTCTAAAGAAATTGGAAAGTCTGAAAGTAACTATGTTAAGCTTCAAGAACTTACAGACGAACAGCAAAAAGTTGAAAGTGAACTTGAAAATGCTATGGACAGATGGGTTTATTTAAATGAACTTAACGAAAAAATAAATGAAAAATAGCTTGCAAAAAAATGCAGGAAAATCAAAAGTTGCTTGCATAAAAATGATTTTTTGCTTGTTTTTGAGTTGAAAAATTGACTTACATAATTGATTTTGCAAGTTGATGAAAAAAATAATTCAAAAAAATTAAAAAATTTCTTGACAAATGTAAAAAATGGGTGTATAAATATATTAAAGACAAAGTTGTTTACGGTCTATGCCGTTGACTTTGTCTTTTTTTGTTTTTAGGGAATTGTAGTTTAAAATTTAGTTCTGAAAGGGAATTGACATTTTGTTGACAGTATTAAATTTTTTGCTATAAGATTTCTCTTAAATTTAAATTTTATAATTAAAACAAGGAGATGTTTATTATGGTGAAAAAATTTGGTGCTATGTTTATAGCTATGTTGTTTGCTTTTTCTTCTATGCTTACCGGCTGTGGAAACACAGACGCAAGTGGTACTAGTGAAAGCGAAGGAACTTCAACTACTACTTCTGCTAATTCTAAAGTCGGTACGGCAGAAAATCCTTTTAAACTTGGTGTAAGTCCTATGTCAGGCTGGTATGCTTGGTATGGTGTACAGGGTGCGGGCGTTTTTGAAAAAAACGGAGTTTATGTAGATATTAAATTCTTCCCTGTTTATAGCGATTCTTTAACAGCTTTCTATTCTGGAGAGTTAGACGGTATTTGTATCGCTGCTTCTGATGCTGTTGCTCCTGCTAACAACAATATTGATTTTAAAATCGTTCTTGTAAATGATAACTCAGCTGGTGCTGACGGTCTTGTTGTTCACGACGGAATTAACTCAATTGAAGACCTTAAAGGTAAAAAAGTTGCTACTGAACTTGGTACTCTTGAGCATATGTTCCTTTTGAAAATGTTAAAAGACCACAATATGACTCAAGATGATATTCAATTTACTAATATGAGCATAAATGATGCTGGTCCGGCATTTATCGCAGGAAGCGTTGACGCTGCTGTTTTATGGGAACCAACATTATCTATGGCAGCTGAAAAAGGTAAAATTATTTACAGCTCTAAAAGTGAACCTGGTCTTATCCCAGATACACTTGCTGTAAGAAGTGAAGTTATTGCAAGCTCTTCCGATTCAGTTCAGAAAGTTGTTGATTCTTGGTTTGACGGTACTACACTTCTTAAAAATAAAGATGAAGCATTTATGAATGCTATTTATTCTGGTTCTGAATTATCAGCTGATGAATATAAAGTTATGCTTGACGGTGTTACTATATTTGATAAAGATATGAACAAAAAAACTTTTGAACAGGGTAGCGATTATACATCTTTACCTTTCACACTTCAAAAGAGTGCTGAGTTCTTAACAGAAGTTGGTATGGCTGAAAAAGTTCCAGATAATATTGGTAATCTTATAGATGACACTTACGTTAAAAACGCAAAGTGATAATAAATTAAATAACAAAAAAGTTTTCTAGGGTTCCGCTGTCTTTGACAGGTCTGGTCCGAGAGAAAACGGCTGAAATGCTACACGGACGGATAAAAGCCTAGGAGATAATAATTATCCTATTATCTCCTTTTTTTATCCCCTAAAATCAGAAAATCTTAAAATCTGAGTTATGGTTTTCCCTTTCTATAACTGATATTTTAGGTATATACAATAAATTTTAATTAATATAAAAATAAAAAATAACACTAATGAATACAAAGGAAGGCAGGTTTTAGTTATGCAAAAAATTTGGAGTAAAACTCTTGTTCCGGGTGAAAAATGGTCAGGTAATATTGGTAGAGGTAAATATATTCATTTTAAAGCACTTGGCGATAACGCAAACGTTTCAATGCTTATGTACAATATGCGAGATGTTTCTGAAAGATATAATATGCCAGATACTTTAAAAGCTCAATTCACTGCTTTTTTGACACAGGGAAATGTACTTATGAGTGATAACGGTCGTGTCCTTGCTAGTATAGTTCAGGACAGCGTTGGCTGGCACGATTCTTTATCAGGTCATACAACAAGAAGACTTACCGATGAAAGATACGGAAAGAGCTGTTATCAAAGAGAAACTGTTGACGAGTATCAAGCATATCAGGAGGGTAAAAGCCCTTGGTATAGATGTGGTGAAGAAAATTTTGAAGTTGAACTTGTTAGAAATAATATGGGTAAAAGGGATTTAGTACCTTGTGTAAATCTTTTCTCAAAGGTTTATATCGAAGATGACGGAAGTATGCACTATGCACTTGGCAACAGTAAAAAGGGTGACACAGTTACCTTAAGAACAGATATGGACATTATTTTTATCGTTTCTAATACTCCAAACCCTTTGGATAAAAGAAAAGAATATCCGTCAGTGCCTGTTACAATCGAGGTTTATGATGCCCCTCCTTTTGACATTATAACAGACGAATGTGCAAATAAACGAACTGAAAACTACAGAGCTTTTGAAAACACTATGGATTATTACAATCTTTTAGGTCTTTAATATTTTGGGAGGTGCTTTATTATGTCAGAAGCAATTTATGGATTTATTAAAAAAGAAAGTACATTAGATGAAAAAAATGCTATATATAACGAAGTTGTTAAAGCCGGTGACGGCTGGATGCACGAACTTAAAAAGGGTCAGTCTTTTAGAATTGTTGACCTCTGTGGTAATCAAGCTGTTGATACTACTTTTTATGATATGACTAACCCACAAGACCATTACGGAGCTATCGCTACAATCGTTGGTCAAGAAAATATCTATCTCACTACCGGTAGTATTTTAAGAACTGAATCTGGTAAACCTTTACTTGAAATTACTGCCGATTTGACCGGTAGACACGATACAATCGGTGGGGCTTGTTCTGCTCAGTCTAACACTGTTAGATATGCTAGAGAAAAAATTCACTTACATAACTGCCGTGACAGTTTTATGTTACAGCTTGCTCAAAATAAACTTGGTTTATTCTGTAAAAGAGATTTAGCACCAAATATCAACTTCTTTATGAACGTCCCTGTTACAAAAGAGGGTGGTTTTAAATTTGATGACGGTGTTTCTTATCCTGGTAAATATGTTGAAATGAAAGCCCTTGATGACACTATGGTTTTGATAAGCAATTGCCCACAGCTTAACAACCCTTGTAATGCTTACAATCCAACCCCTGTAAGACTTTTGATTTGGGATAGCGAGGAATAATCAAAGGCTATAAACACGAATGCACAAAGGGAGGATTTAATATGTTCAAGAAAGTTTTAATTGCTAACAGAGGTGCTATCGCTGTAAGGATAGAAAGAACTCTTAAAAAAATGGGCATTAAGTCAGTCGCTGTTTATACAAAGGCTGACGAAGGCTCTCTACACGTTGAAAACGCTGACGAAGCTGTTTGTGTGGGTGAGGGCGTTGCAAAAGACAGTTACCTTAATGCTGATAAAATTTTACAGGCTGCTATTGATACAGGTGCTGAAGCTATTCACCCTGGTTATGGTTTCCTTAGTGAGAATATAGATTTTGCAAAGGCTTGTCAAGAAAAAGGTATTGTCTTTATCGGACCTCAACCTGAACACATTGAGTTATTTGGTCTTAAACATACAGCTAGAGATATGGCTATAAAAGCTAACGTTCCTTTACTTGCCGGTACTTCTCTTATTGATAACTGCAAAGAGGCTGTTGAAGCTGCTGACAAAATTGGTTATCCTGTTATACTTAAAAGTACTGCCGGTGGTGGTGGTATCGGTATGAGAATTTGTTACAGTGCCAAAGAACTTGAAGATTGTTTCGAGTCTGTTTGTCATTTAGCCGGTGCAAACTTTAGTAACAGTGGCGTTTTTCTTGAAAAGTATGTTGAAAGAGCAAGACACGTTGAAGTTCAGATTTTTGGAAATCAATATGGCGAAATTGTAACACTTGGCGAAAGAGATTGTTCTGTTCAAAGAAGAAATCAAAAGGTTATGGAAGAAAGCCCAGCACCTAATATTCGTCAAGAAGTTAAAGAAAAAATGTTTGAGGCTGCAAAAAGACTTGCCGGCTCTGCCGGTTACAGAAGTGCCGGTACTGTTGAATTTTTATATGATGAGAATGAAGAAAAATTTTATTTCCTTGAAGTAAATACTAGATTACAGGTTGAACACGGAATAACTGAGCAAGTTATGGGTGTTGACTTGGTTGAGTTTATGATTCTTGAGGCTTGTGGCGAACTTAAAGACATACAAAGCAAAATTTCAAAACCAAAAGGTCACAGCATTGAAGCACGTATATATGCTGAAGATTGTCTTAATGGATTTATGCCTAGCTCAGGAAAGATAGATAAAATTATTTTATCTGATGATATAAGAGTTGAAACTTGGGTCAGTGACGGAGTTAATGTTTCATCTTTCTATGACCCTATGCTTGCAAAACTTATTGTAACGGCAGACACAAGAGAAGAGGCCGTTTCTAAAATGGCTAATGTTCTCAAAAATGCCAGATATTACGGTATTACAACAAATATACAATACCTTTATAATTTGGTTCAAACTGATGATTATAAAAATGGAAAATTATATACAGCTATGTTGAAAAACTTTGCACCTGATGAATTTGCTTTTGAAGTTCTTGACGGTGGCGTTCAGAGTACAGTTCAAGATTTCCCAGGTCGTATCGGTTATTGGGGTGTTGGTGTTCCTCCTTGCGGTGCTATGGACGGTTATAGCTTTAGAATTGGTAATGCTATCTTAGGAAATGACGAAGATTCTGCTGGTATTGAGCTTACTATGAGGGGTGGTAGCTATAAATTCCGTACAAAAACAACTTTCTGTATAACCGGTGCAGATATGAATGCTTGTCTTGATGATACATCAATACCTATGTATGAACCTGTTACAGCTACAGCTGGTCAGATTTTGAGCTTTGGCGAGGCAAAAGTTGGTATGAGAACATACATAACTATATCAGGTGGCATAGATGTTCCTAAAATCTTAGGAAGTAGAGCAACATTTACACTTGGTAAATTTGGTGGACATCAGGGACGTGCCTTGCGTGCAGGTGATGTGTTGAGGCTTAATGAAAACTGTACAACAGATAGAGTTTATAAACTTGATGAAAAATATCAGCCTAAAATTACTGATGAATGGCTTATCGGTGTTATTCCAGGACCTCATTGTACAAAAGAGTTTTTACAACCTGAATATCTTAAATCAGTTGTTGACGGTGAATATGAGGTAAACTTTAACTCTGCTAGAACCGGTGTCAGATTGAACGGTAATGTTCCTCAATGGACAAGGACTGACGGTGGCGAAGCTGGTTTGCACCCCTCTAATATACACGATAATGCTTATGCAATCGGTGCTATGGATTTAACCGGTGACCAATCTATATTATTAGGACCTGACGGTCCTAGCCTTGGCGGTTTCGTTTGTTCTGTTTGTACAGCGTCTGCTGAACTTTGGAAACTTGGACAATTACACCCGGCAGACAAAGTAAGATTTTCATTAGTTACACTTGAAGAAGCTGAAAAATATAAAAAGACTGAAAATGCTAATATTAAAGCAATTTACGACGGAAAAACTGATATTACTGTTATTGAAGTCCCTGACGATAAAAGAGTTCTTGACAGCGAATATCCTATACTTGTCAGGGAAAGCGTTGGCGAGAGATTTCCTATTACTATTCGTTGCTCTGGTGATGAATATATTCTTATTGAATATGGCGAAATGGAACTTAATATTGAACTTAGATTTCAGGTTCACGTATTAATGCAGGAAATTGAAAAGAAAAATCTTCCTATTATTGATATTACCCCTGGTATTCGTTCAATACAAATTCACTTCGATTCTGAAAAAATTAACATCAGAGAACTTTGTGACATTATTCTTGAAACAGAAAAAAATCTTCCTGACTTAGATAGTGTTACTGTTCCTTCAAGAATTGTAAAACTTCCTCTTTCTTGGGACGACCCTATGACCCAACTTGCTGCTGAAAGATATATGAAAACTGTTCGTCCAAATGCTCCTTGGTGTCCTAGTAACCTTGAATTTATCAGAAGAATTAACGGACTTGGCAGTATTGACGACGTAAGAAAAATTTTCTTTGACGCTAAATATCTTGTACTTGGTCTTGGTGAT
>CABVAP010000027.1 GCA_902496345.1 uncultured Eubacteriales bacterium | reverse complement strand
GCTGGACCTAAACTTTGTATCGGCTTCGCCGTCCTTTTTCACTCTCTCGGCAAAATGAAATTTATCAAAAAATTTATTTTTGCTTACATAAGGCGAAAACGCATCAGGAAACGATAGTTTCCGGCAAAAGTTTTTGCCTAGCTTTTTTCAAAAAGCTAGCAGAGTTTGAGACGGAGTCTCAAGGTTTTAAAAGGTTTTGACAAACCCCAATTTGTTTTAAAATTGTGATATTTTTCGGTATAGCTAAAGTGGAAAAAGTTGTAATGTAGCATATTATATAATTATTTTTGAGATTTGTTTAAATTTTTATTGAAAAATTATAAAAAACGTGCTATAATCAAATAGTGTAAATTGACTTTGAATGACACGGTTTGTTGTGGAGTATTTAATGTATTGTTCTAAAGTCTTATATGGTGGGTGAAATTTTATGCTTTTGCTCGCTTTTTAAATTTTGGCATTAAATTGCCTATACTATATTTTGAAAGGTTGGTATGTATGTTAAGGAAATTAATAAGTAGTATATTAGTTATTTCTATGCTATTGGGTCTTCAAACCTCTGCTACTTTTGCCTCAGACGAAACATCTACAGGCTCTGCAAGGCAAATGGAATATTTGACAAGAGGGGCTATTGGAGCATCTATAGACGGAAATATATATTTAAGCTGGCGTCTTTTAGGTACAGAGCCTATGGATACAAAGTTTAATATTTACTGTAACAATGAAAAAATCGTTGAAGAACTTGACAACACAAACTATACACATATAGGTGGAAACAGTTCTAACAAATATCAAATATCTGCTGTTATAAATGGCGTAGAGCAGGCACGTTCAAACGATGTTACTATACTTGAAGGACATCGTGATAGTAGCTGGAAAAATTCGCCTTATGCTTATATGGATATTCCTATAACAGCACCAAAACCTAATAACTGTAGCTATTATGACGCAAATGATGCCTCTGTCGGTGACCTCGATTGTGACGGAGAATATGAAATTGTTTTAAAATGGAACCCTGATAACGCAAAAGATAACTCTCAATCTGGTGTGACAGGAAATGTCTATATTGACGCATATAAAATGGACGGAACTCTTTTATGGAGAATAGATTTAGGTAGAAATATCCGTGCCGGTGCCCACTATACACAGTATATGGTATATGATTTTGACGGTGACGGAAAGGCCGAAGTTGCTATGAAAACTGCCCCTGGCTCAAAAGACGGACAGGGTAAATATGTAACAGAGGCTGGTGTTTCTTCTGAAATTAAAAACGCTGATAACTCTAAAAGCTATATAGACTCTAAAGGCTTTATTTTAGACGGACCTGAATATTTGACTATATTTGACGGTCAAACTGGTTCTGCTATGCAAACAATAAACTACAAACCTAACAGAACAGATGAAAAATTCTGGGGCGACAAAAGTGCAAGTCAAGGAAACCGTGTTGACAGATTTCTAGCTGGTGTTGCTTACCTTGACGGAGTTCACCCAAGTCTTTTGATGTGTAGAGGATACTATGCAAGGTCTGCCGTAACTGCTTACGACTGGGACGGAAAAAATTTAACTGAACGTTGGGCTTATGATACAGGTGACAACAAAAGCGATAAATTCTTTGGACAAGGTCACCACCAGCTTTCTGTTGCTGACTTAGACAATGACGGACGTGACGAAATAATATATGGCTCTGCTGCACTTGATGATGATGGAAGTTTTCTTCACGCAACAGGCTGGGGTCACGGTGATGCCCTCCACGTATCTGATTTTAATAATGACGGTGAACAAGAAATCTTTAACGTACAGGAAGACGCTCCAAACTGTGGTACTGGCTTTAGAAAAGCAGACGGTACAGTTTTATGGAAAAAATACGCAAGCGATGATACCGGTCGTGGTGTAATAGCAAATATGAGTCCAAAATATGGCGTACTTGCTTGGAGTAGTCAAGGAATTTGGTATGACGAAGATGACCTCGGCTCTGACGGAAACCCAAAGAAAAAATATTTTGCTTATGATATAAACGGAAACGAAGTTAAATTTGGTGGTAACTCAAACTGTTCTCCAAACTTTGCTATATATTGGGACGGAGATTTATATCGTGAACTTGCTGACGGTGACAGAATTTTAAAATGGAACGATAATACAGGACTTGACAGATTATGGACAATATCTAACAATAACCCTGTATCAGTAAACAATACAACTAAAAACAACCCTTGTTTACAGGCTGACTTATTTGGCGATTGGCGAGAAGAATATGTTATGAGAAAATCTGATAACTCTGCTTTAAGAGTGTTTACATCAATTACGCCAACAGATTATAAGTTGACTACATTTATGCACGATAGTCAATATAGATGTGCTATCGCTTGGCAAAACGTTGGATATAACCAACCACCTCACCCAAGCTACTACATAGGACCAGACAAAACAGAATATGCACAGCCAAACATTAAAACAGCTTACAACAACATTGTTTCGTTCAAAGTTACAACAGACGGAAATACAGCCGTTGAGGGGGCAAAAATAGAACTTGATAACGGTGCCGTTATTATCACAGATAAAGACGGTGTTGCCGAAACTCCTATTTTAGCCGGTGAATATAAATATACTATAAAATGCTCTGGTTATGAATCTGTAAAAGGTGATTTCACCATAACTACAGATGAAAAAACAAAAAATATCACAATAGACAATATGAGTATAAAGACAAAATGCGATATTACTGTTTCTTATTTAACTGAAAACGGTACAAAAATTCAACCTAGTTCAACTCTTGAACCAGTTGCAATTAATTCAGCATTTACACTTGATGAACAATACAAAGAAGATATTGTTGACAGCAACAACGTAGTATATGAATACAATCCAAACTTATCAGATGATACAACTTTTGATAAATTAACTGATGATATTGAAATTAAACTTGTGTTTGACAAGAAAAATATTCAAAAACCTTTTGGTAAAGAATATTTTAGAACAAACTTTGCAAAAGACGGATTTAATCCAAATTCTACAAAACACGGCTTTAAAGCAACAGGCGAGGCAACTTATGGAACAAACAACGGTGTTAAATGTGGAACTTATGCAATCGGTGATAACACTATTACAATAAATCTTCCAGAGGGAACTTCTAATTTTATAACAGAGTTTGATATGGCATATAACCCTACTGATACATCAGCAGGTGGTGCTGTATATGGTATTACCCCTTACAGTGGAAAATTAACAGGCCCAACAATCGGTATTAGATTAAATGGTCAAAAAGCTCCTCAGTTTGCATATTTTGCCGGTGGCAGCAACTATAAAGCTGTTGGTAACATCACTGAAAATAAAATGTACAGATATATTTTAGAGTGTGACGGAACAAAAATGTATTTAACTGTTGGAGATTTAGCAACAGGTGAAGTTGTTCAAGATAAATTTGAAATAGCCGGACTTAGAAATATATCTGACGTTAGTACACAAAGTATAGACAAATTTACATTTAACCGTGGCACAGGTAGTGGAAATGCAAATTTAAGTATTTCTAATTTTAGAGTTTATCAGGTTGGTGGACCAAACGATATTAGTTGGAAAAATAAAGATAATATCGTTGCTAACTTGCCTTCTCAAACTGACCTTTCACCTGAAAACTTTAAATTTGTTACAGGTGTAAAAGGCTATAGCATTGATATTCCTAAAAATGAAATTTCTTACGAACTTCAAAATGATGACGGAACAACTGTTTCTGCTGAAAAAGGTGTTTCTATAGACGAAAACGGAGTTTTAAATGTTACAGAAAATGCTGTAAAAGCTACTTACAAAGTTATATGTAAATATAAAGATACTGAAATAAAAAATTATAGCGTAAACGTAATAAGAAGTGGTCTTGTTGAATTATATAATTCTGAAAATGATGAAACAGGGGATTTCTTTAAATATAATGGAAAAGACGGTGCTGACCTTTCTTACGCAAAAGGTCAATGGACATTCAACCAGAACAGCAATGACGGTGGTCGAGAGTTCTTTGGTGAGTTCCCTTCTTTTGAAACAGGAGAGGCTACACTTAAATTTACTTTCTCAACTGGTGGAACAAAGAGCGACGCTGGCGAATGGGGCTGGACAGACAGAGAGTATGATTATGAAATTCAGTTCTTAGATGCTGACTATGATGGTCATAACGCTAAAGAACACACATCTCTTGCATTCTCTCAAAAATATGCGGCAAAAGCTCAAGAAGCTCAATTCTACACAGGAGCTTCAAAAGAAAAATCTAACATCAACACGGCAGCTAATGCAGTTGGTACATTTAGCGATTCTAACGGCATAACTGCAAGAAGTGCTACAACTTGGAACGTAACTGTAAACTTTAATTTTGATAATAATACAGCAACATTTGATATTTTAAATGCAGAGGGTGCAGGCTATAGATACACAGATGTTCCGATAAACGGTGGATTTAAAACATTGCGATTTGTTTCAAATTCAAACAGCAGTACTGGAAAAGTTCAATGGAAACCAACACTTAAAGATGTGTCATATACAAGATATGGATATGAACCATCAGAAGTAAACGCTGATACAATAAAAGTGAACTCTGGTAAAAACAGACTTTCTGTAAACTTTGATAAGCCTTATGACGGAGATTTGCCTGTTACATACAAAGTTGCACTTGTTGACCCACAGACAGGAAAAGTTGCATATCAAAAGGATTCAGATGTTATTCCTGTAGTTTTTGACGATGTTATAGCTGGCGATTATAAATATAACGTTGCAGTAACTGTATCAAACTTGAAAGCAGACAGTAACGAGGCTGTAGCTGGACCATTTGAGGGTACAGTAATAGACCAATATCCTATAAAAGCAAGCGTTGAGGGTACTCCTAGCTTGGAAAATGGTAAGTTGACTTTTAAAGCAAAAGTTACAAACAGCTCAGATGCTACAAATGGTGTTATATGTGCTATATTATATGATTCAAATGGTGCTGTAGTTGACAAGGCATACAGCGAAAAAGATATAGCTACTGGTGATAACTACTGTGATTTTAATTTAAACACAAGTGGTAAGGAAAATGTTACATTGAAGTTGTTTATTTGGGATAGCCTTGAAAATATGCAACCTCTTTACGGTGCAAAAGCTTTTGTGGGAAACTATTAAAAGAATTTGTATAAAAGATTAAAAAATATTTTTTAGAACTCTAATTGATTTTGTTGGAAATTTATTTGTTTTGTCCCCTTTTTGTATTGAAAAAGGGGCAAACTTTTATAAATGTTCTTAAAATGTTTTAAAGACCTTGGGGGTTGCTCTAACACCCTGTAAGGTCAGCACTTTTGCTACGTAAAAGCCGGATAAATACGTCTGGATTTTTTTTGTGATACGTATAAGTCTTTTAATTAAAAAAATAACACCCTGAGGTAGTACCTCAAGGTGTTTGTTTTTTTGTAGACTTTGTGGACTCGGTTTCTTTTATACCCTTTTCAAAGGAAACGTAACCGACTTTTGTTGCACAACTTTCGTCATAATATAGAGAACCAAAAGCTTTTTTTACCGTTTTGTTTAAACCTACGGCATTGACTAAGCTTATTAAAATACCCATAAACTTTGATAGTCTTAATTTTTTGTTGTGTGCTTTTGCTATGTTCTCAGCTAAATGCGTTGTTGAAACATATTCTTCGTCCATTGGCATAAAAATGCCACTCTTTTGTCTTTCTATTATTGAATATATGAAAAATGATAGATTTTTTATGTTTATAAAACTTTTTTTGTTGTTTACCTTTGGAAATACTTTGTGTTTTTTTATAAAATCTCGTAACTTCATATAGTTACCTATACAGCCTTTGCCATATACCATAGGTGGTCTTATGACCGTAACTGTAAATAAATCGCTATTAAGCTCCAATATCTCTTTTTCTGCCTCAAGCTTTGTTTTGCCATAGAGTGAATTTGGCTTTGGCTCGGTTTCTTTTGTTATCTTTGAACAGCCTGTCCCATACACGCTCATACTGCTTAAAAATATAAACTGTGAAACCCTTTCATCTCTCGCCTTTTTAGCTGTGTCAACAGCAAGTTTATGATTTATTTTTTCATAATCATTTTTGTACTCTCGTTCATCTTTATGTACTATTGCAGAACAATGTACAACAACATCATATCCAGAAAAATCAACCTTATCTAAACCATCACGCAAGGAAACCATCTTCACCGAATATCCTTTTAGCTCAAAAAATTCGCATAGGTGAGTGCCTATATAGCTTGTTTTTCCTGTTATAATTACTTTCATAAAAAAACTCCTTTTATCCCCTCGTTCAAGGAAATTTAGTTAAAATAAGATAAAAGGAACATAAGTTTTGGGTGGCTAGGTTATGCCAACTTTAATATTCCTTTTATCTTTATTATCGTCTTATAATTCTTTTTATTTAATATTAAAATTAAAGTACGCTATCTACAATTTTCATAACGCTTTCAAGAGCGTTTTCGATGTTCTTTTCGGCAACTTCCATTGTTTCGCCTTTTGAACCAAAGTAAATTTTGATTTTTGGCTCAGTTCCTGATGGTCGTACACAGAACCAAGTTCCATTTTCAAGTATGTAGTAAAGTACATTTGACTTAGGAAGATTAACTTTACCAGTTTCGCCTGTAACAAGGTTTTTGAAAGTTCCAGCATTATAATCTCTTGTTTCAACAACTTTTGAACCACCAAATTCGGCAGGGCTGTTTGTTCTGAAAGTATCCATAATTTTTTTCATATTTTCGATACCCTCAATACCTTTTAAAGTTATTGATTTAATAGTTTCTTTATAGAAACCATATTTTTTATAAACTTCTTGAAGTCCCTCATAAAGTGACATTCCTTTTGATTTATAGTATGCTGCAAGTTCACAAATAAGCATTGTTGCAACGACAGCGTCTTTATCTCTTGCATAAGTTCCGGCAAGACAACCGTAGCTTTCTTCAAATCCGAAAAGATATGTATAGCTGTTATCTTTTTCAAATTCTTTGATTTTTTCACCGATATATTTAAATCCAGTAAGAACGTCAAAATATGCAACATTGTAATTTTTTGCAATGGCTTTTGTAAGGTCAGTTGAAACGATTGTTGAAACAACTGCACCATTTTTAGGAAGAGTGCCAGCTTCTTTTTTACTAGACAAGATGTATTCAGTTAAAAGCACACCTGTCATATTACCAGTTAAAATTACATATTCGCCGTCTTTATTTTTAACAACAGCACCAACTCTATCGGCATCTGGGTCAGTTCCGACAACTATATCAGCACCTATTTCATCAGCAAGTTTCATAGCAAGTGTAAAAGCTTTTGGGTCTTCTGGGTTAGGGTAGCCAACTGTTGAAAATTCAGAGTCTGGAAGTTCTTGTTCAGGAACAACGTTTACATTTTCAAAGCCAACTTCTTTAAGTACACGTCTAACTGGGATATTTCCTGTTCCGTGTAAAGGAGTGTACACGATTTTAAGGTCAGACGCACTCTTAATCAAATCCGGATTTATAAGTTGTGCTTCAACATTTTTAACGTAAGCGTCATCAACTTCTTTACCAACAATATTAAATAATCCGTCTTTTATAGCTTGGTTTTTGTCAGCTTTTTTAATTTCTTTAAAATCAGATATAGCAGAAACTTCATCGATAATTGCCATATCTCTAGGGAAAGGAACTTGTCCACCGTCTTCCCAATAAACTTTATATCCGTTATATTCCGGTGGGTTGTGGCTTGCAGTTACAACGATACCACCAGTACAACCTAAATGTCTAACTGAAAAAGAAAGAACAGGTGTAGGGCGTAAAGACTCGAAAAGATAAGTTTTAATTCCGTTTCCGTTTAATACAAGGGCAGCAGTTTCAGCAAACTCTGGTGACATTCTTCTTGAGTCATAAGCTATTGCAACACCTTTTTTAACAGCAGATTCGCCCTGTTTTTTTATGTAATTTGCAAAACCTTGGGTTGCTTTGCTAACAGTATAGATATTCATTCTGTTTGTTCCAGCACCGATTATACCTCTAAGTCCACCTGTACCAAATTCAAGATTTTTATAAAAACGTTCTTGAATTTCTTTGTCATTGCCTTCGATTGCTTTAAGTTCAGCTCTTGTTTTCTCATCAAAATATTCATCGTTGACCCATTGTTTATATACTTCTTTATAGTCCATCGGTAAATTCCTCTCTTTCTTTAATTTATTTTGTCAATAGTGGTCATTTTTAAGTAGACTACCATTGATTTCTATTATATTAATATTATATAATTTTTATACAAAATATACAAGTGGAAATTGAATTTTCATCAAGTTTTTTATATTTTTTTTACTGAAAACAAAATAAATATATGTTATAATTGATGTATGTGCGAAAAATCAGAATTATGACGCAATTTAAAATTTAAAATCGAAAAAGGAGAATGGTTATGGATTATAAAAAAGTCGCTATGGAAAAACACGCAGAGTGGAAAGGTAAAATTGAAGTTGTTTCAAGAGCAGAGTTGAACACTCTTGATGACTTATCTGTTGCCTATACTCCAGGGGTTGCCGAACCTTGTCTTGCTATAAAAGAAAACCCTGAACTCTCTTTTGAACTTACAAGAAGATGGAACACTGTTGCTGTTGTAACAGACGGTAGTGCTGTTCTTGGTCTTGGTGATATTGGTCCGGAAGCCGGTATGCCTGTTATGGAAGGTAAATGTGTACTCTTTAAGGAATTTGGCGATGTTGACGCGATTCCTCTTTGTGTTCGCTCAAAAGACCCAGATGAAATTGTAAAAGCTGTTAGCCTTATGGCAGGTAGTTTTGGTGGAATAAACCTTGAAGATATTGGAGCACCTCGTTGCTTTGAAATCGAAGAAAAACTTAAAAAAGCTTGTGATATTCCCGTTTTCCACGATGACCAACACGGTACAGCTGTTGTTGTTTTATCTGGTATCAGAAATGCACTTAAAGTTACAGGCAAAAAAATTGAAGATGTAAAAATTGCTATGTCTGGTGCTGGTGCTGCCGGTACAGCAATCGCAAAACTTCTTATTCACGCTGGTTGTAAAGATATAAGTCTTGCAAACATTGACGGTGTTGTATCTTCTGACATTCACTATGAAGATGAGTCATTAAACGAACTTGCAAAACTTACAAACCACAACAACGTTCACGGAACAATCAAAGATATTTTAGTTGGTGCTGACATATTTATCGGTGTTTCTGCTCCAAACTTACTTACTGAAGAAATGATTAAAACAATGGCAAAAGACCCTATTATTTTTGCTATGGCAAACCCTGTTCCAGAAGTTATGCCTGATGTTGCTAAAAAAGCTGGTGCAAAAATCGTTGCGACAGGTCGTTCTGACTATCCTAACCAGATTAATAACGTTCTTGCGTTCCCTGGTATTTTCAGAGGTGCTTTAGACGTTCGTGCGAAAGAAATCAATATCGAAATGAAACTTGCTGCAGCAGATGCAATCGCTTCTCTCGTTACTGAAGAAGACCTTAAAAATGATATTATAATCCCATCTCCTTTTAATAAAAATATATCAAAAGATATTGCAAAAGCTGTTGCTGACGCTGCTATTAAATCTGGCGTTGCTCAAAAATGCTAGTTTTTAGGAGCTGTTTAGATGAACGAAAATAATAAAAATAATTTTGAAAAAAAAGACAAATATAGTTTTGATGATTTTATCAAAATTATGAAAACATTAATAAGCGAAGACGGCTGTCCTTGGGATAAAGTGCAAACTCACGAAACGCTCAAACGTTACTTAATTGAGGAAAGCTATGAAGTTATTGACGCAATCGACAACAACGACAAAGAAAACCTTTGTGAAGAGCTTGGAGATGTTTTGTTACAAGTTGTTTTTCACTCTATACTCGCCGAAAAAGACAGTGAATTTTCACTTAATGACGTTATTGACGGTGTAGCTAAAAAAATGATTTACAGACACCCACATATATTTTCTGATGTTTCAGCAGAAACGGCTGATGACGTTCTTACAAACTGGGAAGAATTAAAGAAAAAAGAAAAAGGTTACAACAGTAAATCTGATGTTTTGAAAAGCGTGCCGAAGTCACTTCCGTCACTTATGCGTGCTGAAAAGGTTATCAAAAAAGCAGATGACTCTATTTCTGAAAAAGATAAGCTTACTGAAACAATAAATGAGCTTAAAAATTTTGTTTCAGGTCTTGACACAAACAATCTTATAAACAGCGATGACAAAGAAAAAACAATCGGTGATTTATTATTCCTAGCAACAAAGATTTCTACCGGTTTGAAAATTAATACTGAATTTGCCTTGACAAATTCAACAGAAACGTTTATAAATAAGTTTTAGATTGTCAATTAAACTATAAGACCGTGGGGCTTTGCCACACTACCGCGGCACAGATTATGAGCTTGCACAAATAAAATCGGTTTAAAACAAAAACGGTTCAATTTTGTTTTAAATTGATTTTATGCAAGCGAATGTGCCGTTGTCGATTTTGATAAGGCTTGTTGGTGGGGCAATGCCCACGGTATTTAATGGTTATATGTGTCATATAATATGTTATTTTGTAAATATACGTTAGCTATTTAAAAAAAAGTCTATTTTATCAATAAAATTTTGAAAGTAGCTATTGACGAAACTAACAAATTGTGGCATAATCTAAAAATAAAGGGGTATTTACTCTATAACTTTCTAGGAGGAAATTTAAAATGAATAAAACAGAATTAGTTAGTGCTATTGCAGAAAAATCAGGTCTTAAAAAAACTGACGCAGAAAAAGCTTTAAAAGCTTTCGAAGAAGTTGTTACTACTGAATTAGTAAACGGAAACGAAGTTAGACTTGTTGGTTTTGGTACTTTTGACGTTCTTGAAAGAGCTGCTCACACAGGTAGAAACCCTCAGACTAAAGAACCTATGGAAATTCCTGCTTCTAAAGCTCCAAGATTCAAATCTGGTAAAGTTTTAAAAGATGCTGTAAATGGCAGATAATTAATCTATTATTCCTTGATGGGTCTATTACAGAGCTGTGTTTTCTAATACAGCTCTGTAGTATTTTATGGGTATTTTTATTAATTTTTTAAAAGCGAGGTTTACTTTAATGCGACTTGATAAATATTTAAAAGTTTCAAGAATTATAAAAAGAAGAACGGTTGCAAATGATGCCTGTGACTCTGGCAGGGTTACCGTAAACGGAAAGGTCGCAAAGGCTGGCCTTGAGGTTAAAGAGGGCGACATTATAGAGATAAAATTTGGAAACAACACAACAAAGGTTCAGGTGCTTTCTGTTAAAGAACAGGTTAGAAAGGACGACGCTGTTTCACTTTATAAAAGTGTTGAATAAGTTTGCATAAACTATATTTTTGCTTTATATAATTTTATAGAATTGTTTTTGTAATTTATAAATTCTAATTTCTATAAACAGGGGGTTATATAATGCAGGAAGAAAGAAGCTTTAATCACACTTTAGCTGTTGAAAATAGAGAAAAATTAAAGGCAACCGGTATTGTTGATGTTATTTCGTTCGATGAAGATATGATTGTTTCTGAAACAGAAATGGGCATTTTGGTCGTTAAAGGCGAAAACCTACACATAAACGCCTTAAATCTTGAAAAAGGTGAACTTGACATTGATGGTCTTGTCTTTAGTATGAATTATGAAGAGAAGGGCCACTCTGAAAGAAATTCCTTTTTTGGCAAGATATTTAAGTAAAACCTATTAATTAAAGTGGAAATAGGGTGTTCTTATGATTCTTTCAATGAGTAATCAGGCGTTTCTTTTTTTTATTTCTGTTTCTTTTGGCTTCATTGTTGCCTTTATTTATGATTTTATTAAAATTTTTAGGAGACTTATAAGTCATTATAAAATTTTTATACATATCGAAGACTTTTTTTACTGGACTATTTCGGCAATTATTTTCTTTTTTATAATGAAAAAAGAAAATTTTGGTGAGATAAGGGGATTTTTGATTTTGGGTGCGTTTATCGGTATGATTTTATATTTTTCTGTGGTAAGCGAAATCTTTTTGAAAATCTCTGACAAAGTTATTAGTATAATAAAAAAACTATTACGATTTATTTTTATGTTGATTTTTACGCCTATTATGGCTGTTTATAGGCTTTTTAGAAAAATATTTGTGTCTATGTTTAATGTGACGCTAAAGCCTATATTTACTCTTGTTTGGAGCTATTTTAGACCTGTTATTTCTAAACTTAAAATTAAAAGAAAAAAGAAAAATATCTAGGAGTTGTTTTACTATGGAGAAAAACACTGAAAAAGCTGTTTCAGATAAAGAAAAAACTGAAAATAAAAAAAATACAAATGATAAGATTGCTAAAAAAATTGGATATAACTTTTTGTTTATAATCGCCATTGGGGCCTTTTTATCTGTAGGTGTTTCTATACTCTATGGACAGTATCAGCATACCTTTGAACTTAACCAAAAAATTGAAGATGTTCAAAAACAGATTGACGATGAAAAGAAAAAGACCGAAAAAATAAATAATCAAGAGGATTACTATAAAAGTGACGAGTATGTTGAAAAAATTGCAAGAGAGCAATTATCTTTAGTTAAACCAAATGAAATAATTTTCGTAGATAGAAATAAATAGATTATGATGTTTATAAAAATGTTCCAATTACGACTCTATGGATAACATTAAGTTTGATAGGTTCTCAAAATAACTATGATGAGTTGATAAAAGACGCTGATGAAAAAATGTACAAAAATAAGCAGGAGCGAAAAAAAATAGATAGGGGATAAGACCTTGGGGTAAAGCCCCACGGTCTTAGGTTTTAAAATTGTCTTAATGGATTGTGTCCATAAAATCGTCAGCTTTGTTTATCATTTTTCTGCCGTTTTTGATGAGTTTCTGTCTTGATTTTTTATCGCTTAACGCATAAGTTAAGCCTACTGCACCAATTATTCCACCGGCAATTAAGCCTGTTGCAAATTTTGTCATAATAACATCTCCATTTCTTATCATTTAAAAGATTGAAACGATTTCGCTGAAAGTCTTTATCGTTCCTTTATAATTATGTTCATTAGGAAAAATGCTATTCTTAAATTTTTTATTTTAACTGCTTAAAATTCGGCATTTTTGGTTGTTCTTGGATATGGGATTACATCTCTTATGTTCCCCATTCCTGTTATATACATAACACATCTTTCAAATCCTAAACCAAACCCTGCGTGTTTCGCTCCACCGTATTTCCTTAAATCAAGATACCACCAATAATCTTTTTCATCAAGTTCAAGTTCTTCCATTCTTGACCTTAATACGTCAATTCGTTCTTCTCTTTGGCTTCCTCCGATTATTTCACCAACGTTTGGCACAAGCAAGTCCATTGCTGCAACGGTTTGTTTATCATCGTTTAATCGCATATAAAACGCTTTTATATCTTTTGGATAATCTGTTACGAAAACGGGTTTATTAAATACTTGCTCTGTTAAGTATCTTTCGTGTTCTGTTTGTAAATCAATTCCCCATTCAACAGGATATTCAAATTTATGGTCGGCTTTTTTTAATATGTCAATCGCTTCGGTATATGTTATATGTCCAAAGTCTGAGTTTACTATGTTTTCTAGCCTTTCGATTAAGTTTTTATCTATATATGTGTTGAAAAATTCCATTTCTTCTGGTGCATTTTCCATTACATATTTTATTACATATTTAAGCATATCTTCGGCAAGTTCCATATCATCTTCAAGCTCTGCAAACGCTATTTCTGGCTCTATCATCCAAAATTCAGCTGCGTGTCTTGCTGTGTTTGAGTTCTCTGCCCTAAATGTTGGCCCAAACGTATAAACATTTCTGAACGCTAACGCATAGGTTTCGGCTGAAAGCTGTCCACTTACTGTTAAATTCGCCTGTTTTCCGAAAAAGTCTTTTGAATAATCTATATTGCCAAATTCGTCCCTTGGTGGGTTTGCCATATTCATTGTTGTAATCTGAAACATTTCCCCAGCACCCTCGCAATCACTCGCTGTGATTATTGGAGTATGAACGTACACAAAATTTCTTTCGTTAAAAAATTTATGAATTGCAAAGCTCGCAAGACTTCTTACTCTGAATACTGCTGAAAATGTATTTGTTCTTGGACGTAAATGTGATATTGTTCGTAAATATTCAAATGTATGTCTTTTCTTCTGGAGTGGATAGTCGGACGGTGAATTTCCTTCGACCTTTATCGCTTTCGCCTGTACCTCAAACGGTTGTTTATTCTCTGGAGTAAGCACAACAGTACCTTTTACCCTTATACTTGTTCCTACACCTAATTTTGAAATCTTCGCAAAGTTCTCTAAATTATCTGAAAATACAATCTGAATATTTTTGAAAAATGTACCGTCATTAAGTTCAATAAAACCAAAGTTTTTTGAACTTCTTAATGTTTTTATCCAGCCTGCAATATAAACTTCTTTGTCTTCAAAGTTTGCTGTGTTCCTATATATGTCTTTTACAATTTCCAAATTTGACACCACCATATTAAAATTTTTATTACTTTACTATTAAGGCAATACCGCACAATTATAATTTTACAGCTTTGGCTGATATTTCCCATTGCTGCGTCATAACCTCTTATCATAGGCTCCGACTATGATTGCGAGCTTTTTCCTTGCACTGAAAAATATCATCTCAAACCTGTTTTATCGAATTATGCGGTATTGCCTTAAATATATTTTTCTCATTACGTAGAATTATATCAAAATTTTTTTCTATAATCAATTTTTTTATTATTCATTTTTTGTAGTAATATATTTTATAGTTAAGGCAACACCTCACAATTATGATTTCACAGCTTTGAATGATATTTCTCATTACTACGTTAAAACCTCTTATCATAGGCTCCGACTATGATTGCGAGCTTTTTCCTTGTACTGAAAAATATCATTTCAAATCTGTTTTATCGAATTATGCGGTATTGCCTTAAATTGTTTGTATTTTAATAAATAATTGGTTGTTTTTATTAAAAATATACAATATAAGTTATAGGTTTTTTATGATAAACAGTATGGAAACTTGTTCGTATAAGTTTATATAGGGTATATTGCACAAAAAAATGAATGTTTTTATCTTGTTTTTGTGATTTAGCATATTAAAAACTTACAAAATTTTTAAAAAATAAAAATTGGTATGGTCTGAAAATGTGATATTTCACACGTTTTTTAAATGTGGCCCCTATGATAGGGGGTCAATGTGGCCCTTTATTTTTAAATGTAAAAGATGTACAATTTTGTTAAATGATAAACGGTCTTGCTTATATATTTTTTATGTTAGACTCGTGAATTAATATTTTTAGGGAGGAATTTATAATGAACAGACAATTGCAAAAAATTTTAAGTTCTGTTATTGCTTTTGTTATGCTTTTTACAAGCGTAATAACTAGCAACGTTGTCGCTTTTGCTGACACCGAAACAGACGGCAATACCTCTGTTTCTACTTCTGTATCTGACGATAGAGGAGATGTAAACGGTGACGATGTTGTTGATGTTAATGACGCATCTGCTGCTATGCAATACGTTCTTAACAAAGCAAACTACAAAGGAGATTACTCTGCTGATATGCTTAAATATATGGCAGACGTAGACAGCGACGGATATATCACTGCTTCTGACGTTGCTCAAATCCTTCAAAAAGCATTAGACGGTAACTTTGTTTACTCTGGTAAGAAGGGTGACAAGCCTTCTACAGATGAAACAACAACAGAAGCTACTACAAAAGAATCTGGAGAAACAACAACTGAAAAAGAAACAGATGTTGAAACTACTACAGAAACAGCTGTTGAAACTACTACAGAAGAAACTACTGAAACAACAACTGAAAAAGAAACAGTTGTTGACGGTGAACCTCAAGACGCTATCTATGAGGGATACGACATTGTAGTTGACGCCAGAGTTGAAACTAACGCAACTAGAGAGGGTCAACCAATATTTAAAACTGTAAACGAAGCTCTTGCTACTGTAAAATCTGGTGGTACAGAGGATAAACCTATTGTTATTGGTATCGTTCCAGGACTTTACCGTGAAAACGTTCGTGTAAACGCTCCTTGGATTACATTTAAGAAAATAACTAATTCTACTTCTAAAGAAAAAGATGCTACTTTAACTTGGTATTGGCTCACTAGCTACACTTACGACAATATCGGTGATGACGGTACTGTTGATATGAGTATGCCAAACAAAGACGGTCACAATGATGATAAAATGCCTAACTGGGGTCGTTCAACTTGGATTCAAAAAGGTGCTACAGGCTTCAGAGCTGAGGGTATCTACTTTGAAAACTCTGCTAACCTCTATGTGACTCAAGAAGAACTTGACGCTAACGTAAGAGTTTCATCAAATGCTGGAAACAACAAAAATTATCCTAACAGAAATGAACTTCCTGCTGGATATGGTACTGAAGAAAAAGGCACTATCTCTTATGGTGACGGAACTTCTCAAACTATTATAAAAGACGTTCGTGCAAAAGCTTGGAGAGAAAGAGGCTGTGCTTTATATACTGAAGCTGATAAAGCTGTATTTAAAGATTGTAAAGTAATTTCTACTCAAGATACTATCGGTACAGCTGGTAGAGCAGTATTCGATAACTGTTACTTAGCTGGTACTGTTGACTTTATCTGTGGTGGTGGCGAAATCTTATTCAATAACTGTAACATTCACTGGCAGTCTTCTCCTTACACAGGCGATGGTGACGGTGGTGGAGCTTTAACTGCTGCTAAGACAGACGCTGCTCCTGCAAATGGTTACTTATTCTACAACTGTACTGTTAGTGGTAACGACACAACAGAAGGCGTAAACCTTGGCCGTCCTTGGTCTGGTACAAACGCTGAAACAGTTTGGATTAATACAACATCTGAAATAAGTAAAGTAACTAAAAAACCTTTGATTGATACAAAAGGTTGGGGCGGAATGGGTTGTGACCCTGAAGACGCTAGAAGTTACTTTGAATATAACTCAAAAGATGTAAACGGAAATGTACTTGATACAAGTGCAAGACGTGGTACTACAAACGACAGATTTAAAGGTGGTGTACTTGATGAGTATACTGCTATCAAATACAACCCTTACAGATATACTGCATATAAAAATTCATTAGAATCTAGCTATGACGGTTGGGACCCACTTGGAATTGCTGACGAGTGGAAAGCTATCGAAGAAAAAGCTGTAGTTTCTCTTGAAGAGAGTTATAAAGAAGACTTTGTTCTTCCTGACGCTCCTGACGGATATGAAGTTAAATATTATGTAAACAGTAACTTTGCTTCTATCGGTGATGACGGTAAAACTGTTACTGTAACAAGACCTCTTTACGGTCAACCTGGCGCAGATGTAACATTTACTGCTTATGTTAAAAAAGCTGGTACTATTCAAGGTAAAGAAAGCCAGCTTGCAACAAAAATTCCTGCAAGAGATGACGCATCTGGTACATTCAATACTGCTGGTAAAGTAAAACTTTCTTTTGCTCAAGAAAGTAATTTAAACGTAAGACTTTCATTTGATACAGCTGGTGGTTTCCACGCTAAAGACGTTGCTGTTACTATCCCAGCTGGTGAAAAAGAAGTTTCTTATACAGCTGAAAATCTTCCAGCAGCAGAATACAACGTTACTGTAACATTTGACAGCACACTTGTTTCTGTAAAAGGTGGAAAAGTTAAAAAAATCGTTGGTGAAGCTGGAGTCGATAAAAATCTTGACATTGAACTCGGTGTTCTTGAAACTATAACTGTAAAAGCTGGTGACGCTGTTGGTACACCATCTAGTGGTTATACATTTGCAAAATATGCTGATGAAACAAAAGGCGAAGTTTACCACTATGTACGTCCACAAGGTGGAACAACAAATCAAAAATTCTATTGGGATTTAGGTGCCCTTATCTCTGATACTAATAAAGCTGATTTCACAAGTGCTGACCAGGTAAGAATTAACTTTAGTGTTAAATACCCATCTTGTGCAGGAAAAGATACTAACTACATTAGTATTTTGGGTGGCGACCAGAAAGACTTTGCTTTAAGCAAAGACACTACTAGATACCTTCTCCAGAGATTTGGTGGAAACTGGAAACAATCAGACATCTTAAGATATGATGTTGGAAACTGGAAGGGTTCTAGTAACAATGATACTCAGAAACTTAACATCTTTGAGGGTGTTGGTAACTTTAACGGTGCTAACACAGGTTGGAACGATGTTGTAGTTACTCTTGACTACAAGAATGGCCAAGTAATTGTTGATAGCCCACAGGCAAATAAGAGCAAAGCTCCTTTCATCTTACAAGGTATTCCTACTGATATAACTAGAGATAAACTTATGTTTATGTTCTATGGTACATGTAACGATACAAAATCTGCTACAGAGGAAATGTATATTAGTAAACCAATCGTTTCTTATGAAAGATTTGTTCCAGAAATAGATGACTCTAATGGTGTTTCTATAACTGGTACATCTAACGGAATTACTGAAATTGTCCTTGTAAATACAGAAGTTCCTGCTTATAAATTTAAAGCAACTATTGATGAAGACGGAAAAGTAACATTTGATAAAGTTCCTGCTGGTAAGTATGAAATTACTTACAAAACTGATGGTTCTGTTTTCGATACAATTTCAGGTACAGGCATTACTACTGAAGACGGAAAATATTATTTAAGTGTTGGTGAAACTGAAATTTCAGACTTTAGCATAACTACTAAAGTTCTTAAAGACTTTACTGCTGCTGAAAGTGCTGTTAACAAAGTATTTGCTGACTACACTTCTCACGATGCGTTCCCAGAAGAGGGAGATACAGTTGCAACTCTTACTCAATCAGTTCCAGCTGTTGCTTCTGTTGAGGGTTACGAAATTACTCTTATTGAAAACGACTATATTAAAGCTGACGGTTCATTAAAGATTGTTGATGAAAGTCTTGCTGAAACTGCTATTAATTTATTATATCAAATCAAAAACCTTGGTACAGACCAAGAAGAAGACTACGTTGTAGGTAGAGTTAAACCTCTTGTTAAACCAAGTGCTTTAGCTTACTATGAACCTTTTGAAGGATATGTTGCTGGTGCGTCTATTGCTAGTAATGGCGATACTGTAACAAAAGGTGAAAATGGAAATACTTTAGTTGTTGATAAGCCAAATGGTAAAGTTCAGATTGCAACATTTAACGATGCTGTTGATGAAAATGGTGTTTATGCTATTAGCCTTGATGTTTCTAAAACTGCTAATGAAGCTGGAAACAATGGTTATAGAATTAACTTCGGTAGTGCATTCGGTACTGTGTGGACTGGAAACACATTCGCATTCAATGGTGAAGATGTTAAAGGTACAGATTATACTGATGATTCAAAATATGGAACAACAAGTCCTATTATCACAGGCCCAGAGGCTAATAAACCTTATCATTTAACATTTGTTGTTGAACCTTTACAAAACAATGTTAGAGCTTATGTTGATGGTGAATATGTAACATCTCATAAATTAGCTGATAATGGTACGTTTGAAAACATTCGTGTTGCTGGACACAATAATCCAGAGTCAAAAATTATCTTTGATAACATCTCTGTTGAAAAGCTTATTTCTACAGCTGACAGCAAAGCTAAATTTGATGAAGCTATGACAGATGTAACAATCCCTACTGAAGAAATTGCAAAGGATTCAAGCATTACTGTTCCTGTTAAATTATCTGATAATTCAGTTGATAATTCAGTTATTTCTTGGACTACAGACAACACAGACGCTGTTGTTATAGATTCTGAATCAGGTAAAATTGACTTTAAAGCTCAAAAAATTTCAACAACTGCTAAACTTACAGCAACTGTTGAAAATCCTAGTTACAAAACTTATAGTGGTGCAAATGTAAGCAATGTTATTGGATATACAAAAGATTACTCTGTTGCATTTGCAACAACTTCTAGTGACTTCTTTACATTAAACGGTACTGTTACTTTTGATTTTGCTCCAGAGGCTGACGTTACTGTTAAAGTAGACGTTATGAATGG
Organism: uncultured Eubacteriales bacterium; assembly: GCA_902496345.1. GTDB lineage: Bacteria > Bacillota > Clostridia > Lachnospirales > CAG-274 > MGBC114079. The sequence continues at coordinate 1,728 of CABVAP010000027.1, read as the reverse complement.
TGAGGATACTATCAACACTACTAACGTTACTGTAGGTGCTGGTAAAACTTCTAAAGCTTACACTATCAATGAAGTCCCTGCTGGTAGCTACACAGTTAAATATACTGTATTAAACAATGATGACGCAAAATATAAAGTAAGACTTGCTGACGAAAATATAACTGGTGTTAGTGGTGGAAATGCTACTTCTAATGTAACAGTTGGTGAACTTGTAGATAAAGTTAAAACTGTTGACCTTGATAGTTTCCAAAAATCAGCTGATAATTTAACTACTTTAACAGCTGCAAAAGTATTAGACGATACTTTAGGTGAAGCTCTTAAACTTTCTGGTACAGGAACAACTAGTGAATATGTTTACTATGATTTAGGTTCTATCGTTGGGGAAAATGGCTTAGCTGACCTTGACAATGTAAAGGTTTCTTTTAAAAACACTTATAAGAGCCACGATGAAATGAATAATACTCAGTATGCTTTAGTAAGTACATTGCCTAAAAAATTCACAAGAGTTGATAGTGGAGATAGTACTTCAAGATTTATCGGTTTCACAGCATATCAGGGCTGGAATGTTTTAAGAGTATTTGGAAGTTTAAATTCAGATAAAGTTAACGGAATAAGTAATGATTTAAAATTTGCTAATGAAGGTGCTGGTAATGCAGACGTATTTGGATTTGACAATTGGCAACAATACGACATTGATATTGACTTAGCAAATGGTTCAGTAACTGCTACGGGTTCTGGAAACAGCAAAGTTAAGGGTGATATTAGTGTAAGCAAAAAATTTAAATCTTACCCAACAGATTTAGGTAATAATGGTTTGTACCTTGTTATGACTGCTTATAGCTCTGCTTCTACAGCTTACTTTAAAGATATTACTATCACTTATAAAGCATTCAAAACAGCTGAAGACAACCAAACTTATCAAGTAACTGGTACTGTTGATTCTGGAGTTGCAAACATTCAGCTCCAAAGCACAGGCACAGATGCTGTAAACACTTACACAGCAACAATCGACAGCAACAACTTTACAATTGCTGATGTTCCTGCTGGTGAATACAAAGTTATTTTTGGAACTAATGCTGGTTTTGACATCGAAACAGCAACTGGACTTACTGCAACAAGTGTTGCCGGTGAATATACACTTACTGTTGTTGATGATGTTAGCGAAATCGCAATTACAACAACAGAATCTAACACAGTTGGTGACGGTGACAGCAAAACAGATAATGGTTCTGGTGATGTTGTTTTAAGTTCTGCTGATGAAGAAGATAACGCTGATGTAGATTCTGTTGAAAACGTAGAATTAAATGAAGTTTCTGAAGATACTATTGATAACGATGCTACTGAAGGAGTAGTTGAAGAAAATGTTGACAATGGTGGCGAAACAGAATAAACTGACGGAACCAAAGAAGTAGTTGAAGATACTGCTGAATAAGTTTCATAAAATAGCAATTCTATTTATAAGATTATAAGATAATTAAACCAAAAATATTAAGTATAAAAAGGCTGTTACGTTTGTAACAGCCTTTTTAGCTTGTAGATAAACTTGATTTTAATAAAGGCTAATTGAAATATGGTTGGGTGAAATATAGTTATTGAAAATTTAAAGGTTTTTAATGATTTTGGGGCATTAAAATACCGTGGGCATTGCCCACGGTATTGGTGTTTTTATTTAGGGCAATACCGCACAATTATGATTTCGCAGCTTTTGATGATATTTCCCATTGCTGC
>CABVAP010000026.1 GCA_902496345.1 uncultured Eubacteriales bacterium | reverse complement strand
CCCCTAAAATTCCCTTACAATTAAAAGAAACGACCGAATGTAAAAGTTCGGTCAATATGGGTGTGGTGGTCTTTCGTTTGGGTTCAATTCCTAAAGCACCGAAATTCGTTCATTTGTTTACTCCTCTTAAAAAGGCAGGCTTCGGCTTGTCTTTTTTTATTGGGAAATTAAATTTTTAATCGTTATCAAGGGGTGAGGTGATGAAAAGACTTACTGAAAATCAAAAAAAATTTTGTGATGAATATTTAATTGATTGTAATGCTACAAGAGCATACAAAGCTGTTTATAAAACTTGTAAAAAAGATGAAACTGCTTCTGTTTGTTCAAGTAAATTGCTAAGAAATGCTAAGGTTAAAAAGTATATAGATGAACAGCTTGCAAAAATTAATTCTGAAAAGATTGCAGACGCTGAGGAGGTTATGGAATACCTTACTTCTGTTATGCGTGGTGAGAGTCAAGCTGAGATTGTTGTGGTTGAGGGGTGCGGGGACGGTGTTACTAATGCTGTCAAAGTTTCCAAAGCACCAGACGAAAAGGAACGACTAAAGGCAGCCGAATTATTGGGCAAAAGATTTGGATTATTTAAAGAAAAAGTTAGTTCAGATGATGGCGGGCAAAAAATAACGTTTGTTGAGGATTTATCTGATTAAGAGGTGTTGGCATTGGGAGAAAAAATTATAAGCTTAAAAGATGTTGTTGGAAAGGGATATACAGAGTTTTGGAACTTTAAAGGACGTTATCGAATTTGTAAAGGCTCTAGAGCGAGTAAAAAGAGCAAAACAACGGCTATGTGGTTTATATACAACACAATGAAGTATCCAGAAGCCAACACACTTGTAATTCGAAAAACATTTAACACGTTAAGAACCTCTGTTTTTACAGACCTAAAATGGGCAATACATAGACTAGGGGTTGATGAATATTGGTCTTATACAAATAGCCCTCTTGAAATGACATACAAGCCAACAGGGCAAAAAATATATTTTCGTGGACTTGATGACCCTCTGAAAATAACTTCTATATCTGTTGATGTAGGTGTGTTATGCTGGTGTTGGTTTGAAGAGTTTTTTGAGGTTGCAACAGAAGAAGATTTTAACTTTGTAGATGAGAGTATTAGAGGTAAAGTTAAACCACCTTTATTTAAACAAATAACTATGACTATGAACCCTTGGAGTGAACGTCATTTTGCAAAGAAAAGATTTTTTGATGTAGTCGATGATAATATTTTAGCTTTGACTACTAATTATCTTTGTAATGAATGGCTTGATGATGCCGACAAGTTGCTATTTGAGGAAATGAAAAAGAACAGACCTAAAAGATATAAAGTTGCAGGTCTTGGAGAATGGGGTATTGAGGAGGGGCTTATATTTGAAAACTGGAGAGTTGAAGACTTAACGGAGCTAATTCCTACATTTTCAAATATCTATTGTGGTCTTGATTTTGGTTATGCCGCTGACCCCAATGCTTTAATAAAAGTTAGTTTGGATAAGAAACGAAAAAATATATATGTATTTTCGGAATATTATCAAGCCGGAATGAACGATGCCGAACTTGTAAGAGTATGTAAAGAGATTTTTGGAAATAACTATGTAGCTTGTGATTCGGCTGAACCTAAAAGCATTGATTATCTTGCTTTAAACGGAATTAGAGCATACCCAGTTATAAAAGGTGCTGACAGCATTAATCGTGGTATAAGGTGGCTACAAGGCTATGAAATCATAACACATAAGGATTGTATTAATTTTATTGATGAAATAAGCCAATACAGTTGGCAAGAAGACAAGTTTGGTAAATCTATGGCTAAACCTGTAGATAAAAATAATCACCTTTTAGATGCACTTAGATATGCTCTTGAGTCTGAAATATTGTCATTTGAAATTTGTGCGGGAAAGAGGTTTTAAAGATGTGTTCTCATATAAATTCTAAAACTATAAATGATGTAAAGGTATGCTTTGATTGTGGGCTTACAATAATGCCAGACGGAAAGATTATGTTTGATAAAAATATAATAAAATATAAAAACAAAAATAAGAACAAAAAGGGGGTGAAAAAATGAGGGTTAGGTCAGAACTTGAAATTTTACAAGAATTTTCGGCAGAGCTTGAGGAAATAAGAAAGAATGGAATAACAACATCATTGTTATATAAGATTATACAAAAGCATTTGCCAAACGCTATATACAATAAACAATTATATGACAGATACAGGGCAATTTTAACAGGTGTACCTATATTCGGCAGGCAACCACGATATGAAGAAGAAAATCCTATAAACAACAGAATAAACAACGACTTTTTTAGTGAGATAGTCGATTTCAAAGTTGGATATTTTGCTGGAGAACCTATTGCTTATAGCTATAGCAAGACCGATGAAGCAAAAGAGGCAACAGGGGGCGAAGAGGGTTTACAAAAAGCGTCAAAAGCCTTGACCGATTTTACAACAAGAAATAATATGTTTGGTGTTGATATGGAAACAACAAAGTTTGCAAGCATATACGGATATGCGGGCAGGCTTTTTTTTATTGATACTGAGGGATTTGAGCGAGTAATGCCAATACACGGCTATGAAACTATTATTCTATCTGATACCGATATATCTGAACCAGAGTACGCTATAAGATATTATAAGACAAAAGATATTGACGGTGCTGAAAAATGGACTGTTGAATTTTATGACAGTAAGTACATTGAAATCTACAAAGGTGATTTGCTATCTTTGCAATTAGTTGACAAAAGGTTACACTTATTTGATTATTGCCCTTTACAAGGTATATCAAACAACAGGGAATGTATAGGAGATGCTGAAAGAGTTTTAACGTTGATAGACGATTACGACAAAGTTTTATCAGACAACAGTAACGAGGTTGAGGCTTTTGTACACGCTCTAATGCAAGTCGGTGTAAACGTTGATTCTGAAGTCATTAAAAAAGCACAAAAATCAGGTGTGCTTATTATACCTCAAATGGGTTCTAACCCTGTGAATGAACCTGTTAAGTGGGTTACTAAAAATATAAATGATACTTTTACCGAACACCATTTAGAACGTCTTGAAGATAATATATATAGATTTTCAAAGACACCTAATATGGGCGATGACACATTTGGTAATGCAAGTGGTGTGTCGCTTAAATTTAAGTTGCACGGACTTGAAACAAAATGTGCTGCTTTTGAAGCCAACGTTATGAACTCTGCTCAATATATGTGGAAAGTGTTAAGCAGTAGTTGGAGAAAAAAAGGAATTACCGTTGACCCATTGCAAATAGTAATGGAATTTAACCGTAATTTCCCTCTGGACCGATTAAGCGAAGCGCAGACAGCACAGGCCTATATCGGTGCTGGTTTACCAAAGCAATGGGTATATGGTCAAATATCCGGAATTGATGACGTTGATTACGTTATGCAACTTTTAGAAGACGAACAAGGTGGAGTTACATCGTTATATGATGATAAGCAAGATGAAAATGTTCAGGAAACTGATAACAGCGAAACAGAAGAAATAACAACCGAAGATACAGAAGAAACGGAATAAAATAAGGAGGTAATAAATGGCAAGTTTATCTGAATTGTTATACGATATAAAGCGTATTTCTGAACACAGAAAGGAGCTTACAGATAAGAAAATAAGAAAGATATATCAATCACTTTCAAAGAGTCTTGACGCATTTATTGCCGACGGATACAAAAAATATGCTGATGAAGAGGGTCGTTTTTATGTTTCTAGTTTAGATGCACAAAATAAAAAGGCCCTCTTTTTACGTGAAATTGCTGAAAATGTCAATAGTATTGCTCTTGAAATAAAAAAGGAGATAATGACGCTTGTTGATGATACATACAGCAAGAGTTATCAAGGTATGATGAATGCTTTTAAAAAGGCTGATACATCAGAAGAGTTTGAAGAGGCTACAAAAAACATCGATGTCAACCCTAATGTTTTAAAAAATGCAGTAAACAACAATATAAGTAAGCTGACTTTACCGGCGGTGCTTGAAAAACATAGACAAGAAGTTATATATCAAATTCAAAAGGAATTGAATATCGGTTTAATGCAAGGTGATAGATACGAGAAAATGGCAAAACGTATCTCAGAACGAGTTAATGTTAGCTATAACAAGGCTATGAACATAACAAGGACAGAAACACACCGAAACATTGAAAGTGGCTTTATGGATTGTGCAGAGCATATACAAGAGGGTCTTGAAGATAGCGAACTTATATATGCTGTTACTTGGCGAACGATGAAAGATGAAAGAGTTAGACCAAACCAAAGGCGAAAAACTAAAAAGGGTTGGGTGACTAGCAAAAGTAAAAATGGGGCTAATCATCAAAAAATGGAAAATGTAACAGTTAAAGCCGGTGAATTGTTTGACCTTGGTGGTGGTATTAAGGCAAAAGCACCGTCACAAACGGGAGTTGCAAGCCACGACTGTAATTGTAGATGCTTTTTGGAATATAATTTGATGACAGTTGAAGAATTTGAAAAGGCAACAGGGAAAAAAGTTAGCAAAAAAGAATACACACAAGACAGACAAATTATTATAGATAAAAATAACAAAACAGAACAAACAAGAAAAGGTACTGTAATTGTTGCAAGTAAGGTATCATCAATAAAAAATAGAGATGTTTATGTTTCTGATAAAGCCAAACTTAAACCTAATCATATAAGGGAAATTAATAATGACATTTCTAAAGTTCTTGATTTATTAGGTGAAAAAGATAACCCTAATATACCTAAAATTATAATCACTACATCAAGAGAACTTGATGATAGAGTTATAGCTTCTTTTAATCCTGCTAAAAACTTGATATATGTATCAGAAAATATAGCAAAAGCTGATGATGACGCAATTTTAGCTATTCAAAGTGATTTTGTATGCCCAGAAAATAAATTAAGTACCTTGACACACGAGTTTATTCATTGGCAAGACAGGGATAGATATATTAGAAATGGCAATATCATAAATTCGGCTGAAGAATTTCAAAAATATATTAACGGACTTAGAAAAGATTGCAAGAAAAAACTTGACAGACTGGAGAAAAAAGGATACGATATAGGTGACATAAGTGATTATGCGTATACAAAATATAATCATAGCGAATATGATGAAACATATACAGAATACAGGACGAAAAGGTATTTAGAGGAGATGAAAAAATGAGAGTTTTGCCCAACAAAGAAATGTTAGAGTTGAGAAAAATATTTGAGCCCTATAAAGAAAAAAATAGATACACATTGGTTGATGATGCTCCTGAAGAAGCGATACAGGCTTTCAAAAAATATGACGAAATATGGGATAGATTATGTAAAGAAGAGGAAGAAGCTCTTTTATTAGACCAGTTTCCGGAACTCAGACAATCAAAAAATTAAAGTATTAAGAAGGCACTTACTTTGGTAGGTGCTTTTTTTGGAGGTGAGAAAATGGATAAAACTCTAAAAGACTATACTAAAATCACAATAGAAACAGAAAGCGAAAACCCTGTAATTATTGCAGAGATTAAAGCTGATGCTGTTAATATTGCAAAAGGTTACAGGGTTAGGCTGACACCTAAATATGATTAATATTTTGTGTCTTTTGGTGGACAGGGGTCGTTACCACAACTATTCGTCTTTGAGTGCAGACGTTAAAAGGTTCTTTTTTTTATGTAAGAGGTGGTAAAATGGAAGATTTTAAAACAATATATAAAATATTAAAGATACTTCAAAAAGCTATGGATTATGAAGAATTTGACATCAGCGAAATATCAGCTGAGAATTTAAAGATAAGCGAACCACGCTGGTCTTGCTTAATTGAAATGCTTGTAAAGGAGGAGTATGTACAAGGTATTACCGTAAAACGTTCAGTTAGTAACCACGTGTTTGTTAATTTCAGTAACCCAAGAATAACATTGAAAGGACTTGAATATCTGAACGAAAATTCGCTAATGAAAAAAGCTGCAAATCTTGCAAAAGGTATTAGAGAAATGATTTAAGATTGTTGGTTAAAGGCACTTACTTTATTAGGTGTCTTTTTTGTTGGAAGTTGGTGAGAAGATGATTAAAATAAATGGCAAAAGCTACAAAGAAATTATTGTTATGGATAGAAAAAATAATGTTATTGCAATAATTAATGACAAAGGTAAATTTGTTGAAAATAATGGGGCTAAAGTTGTACTTGTTGCTAACAAAAATTGACAAAAACAGTTGCATTGAATTATGTTTTGTGTTAAAATGCCGATATGGGTAATCGGTGCAGGGTGTGTTGGCCTTCATTCTTTTAGAATGGAGGTGATGCCAATGAAAAATCATTTTGATTTTAAGGATTTGATGACCTTTGGTCTTTTCCTTTTGGCTTTACTTACATTCATTTTTACGTTTTGTAAGTAGTTTTTTCTTTACATAGAAAAAACCACCCTGTTACTTTGGTCGGTACGGGTGGAATTTTCTAATCCATAATACGGTCAACCACACTTTGTGGCGATTACCTTTTCTAATTAAATTATAGCACAAATATATCATTTGTAAAGACATTTAAAAAAATTTTTTAGATGTCTTTTTTTTGTGGGTAAAATTACTAAAATTTATAGTGAATGGGTATAGCAGAGGTGAGCTATACAGTAGCTGTTGGTAATTGGTAGGGTGGGAAAAAGTAAAAACGTTAATTAAGCACATCTATACGGTGTGCTTTTTATATTGCTTTCTATACGGAGGCTAAAAAAATTCTATATGGATTTAGGAGGTAAAAATGTTTACACAAACCGAACTACAGGAATTATTAAAAAACGGAGATATTACGAAAGAAGTGTACGAAAAACTTCTTGGTAGTATCGATGCCAAGTCTGACGATAAGTCAGAGGACAAAGAGGAAGATGTCAGCAAAGAAAACGATGAGTCTATTGATTATGACAAGCTTGAAAGAATTTTACAGAGCAGAGTCGACAAAGCAACAGCCAAAGAACGCAAAGAAAAAAGTGACTTAAAAAGAAAACTTGAACGTTTACAGAGAGAAAAACTTACTGATGACGAACTTAAACAAGTTGAAATTGACGAAAAAGAAAAGGCTATTATTGAGCGTGAAAAGGCAATCATCGAAAAAGAAAACCGACTTTATGCAGTAAAAGCAATTAAAGAGGCTGGTCTTGATGATGGGAGTGATACAGCGTTGTCTTTAATAGATTTTGTTATTGGTGAGGACGAAACCGAGATTGACAGAAAAGTAAAATCATTTAAAGAGTTGTTTGATAAGGCTGTAAGCGCCGAAGTGAACAAACGATTTAAAGACAATGGATATATCCCTAGCAAAACAAACTTAAATGGTGGTAAAAATCCATATTCAGAAGAAAGTTTTTCTTTGACTGAACAAATGGCACTTGAGGCAACAAACCCAGAGTTAGCACAACAATTAAGGGACGTTGCTCGTAAAATCTAATTAAATTAAAGGAGGCTAAAATATGGCTATAACAACTTATGCAGGTATGCAAATTGTACCAGAAAAATTTTCAGAATACACATTAAACAGAACAACGGAATTAAACAGATTTGTTAATTCAGGTATCGCCGTAAATGACGCAATAGTGGCACAACTTATCAATGGCACACCACAGGGAGGCAGATTCATTATGCTACCTCAATACAACGCTTTAGAGGGTGACGATGATGTCTTTGGCGAAAGTAGCGTGACTGTTGAAAATATTACAACATCAGCAGCACACGCAACACTGCTTATGCGACAAAAGGCTTGGGGAGCGACAGACCTTGCAAGTGTTTTAGGTGGTAGTGACCCTATGGGAGCTGTTGCACAGTTGTTAGCTGACTGGTGGAACACAAAAGAACAAGCAATCTACTTATCAATTTTAAAAGGTGTGCTTGACCCAACAAAAGGTGCTTTAAAAGCTCACGTCAATGATGTAAGTGCTTTAAGTGGTGAAGCAGGTAAGATTTCAGTAGGTAATACCCTTGATACAAAACAGAAGTTAGGTGACCACTTTGATAGCCTTGGTATGGTGTTTATGCACTCAGCAACATATACGCAGTTGCAGAAAAATCAGCAAATCCAAACAGAGTATGACGCAACCTTACAGATTAAAATTGACACTTACTTAGGTTATAGAGTTGTTATCGATGACGCTATGCCTTACGTTGCTTATGAAACTTGTCAGAGTTCAACACCTAGTGCTTTGAAGATTGTTGACAAAGATGCAGAAGTTGGTGACAGCGAAATTTCAATTTTAACAAGAGGTTTGCCAGATGGTGTAACTGCTGGTGATTATGTAAAAGCAAAAGAAGATATTGTTTATACAACTTACTTCTTAGGCTCAGGAGCTTTTATTCGTCAAGACGGTATGCCACAAGGATTTATTGGAACTGAAACCGATAGAGATACTTTAACTGCTATTGACTACTTAATCAACAGAAGATGTATGGTTATTCACCCTAAAGGGCTTTCTTGGAACACATCGGCTGTATATCCAAGTGGCATATATCACCCAACAAATGCTATGCTTGCAACTCCAACTAACTGGAGCTTAGTCGTAAATCCTAAAAAGGTTCCAATGGCAGCACTTATTCATAAACTTTAATAGAAAGGGGCGAGGATATGTCTTGTACCTTTTGGAATATGCGAAGAAAAAAGGCAAAAAGAGCAAAAGAAGAAAGTAAGGCAAATGCCAACGCAGAAGAAAAAGAAGTAAAAGAAGTAAAACCCAAAAGAGGAACAAGTCGAAAGCGAGGTGATAAGTAATGGGTATTCTTTACAAAAAGGTTATGCAAATGCGTGAAAATGGCAGAAGTTTCTTGCCTAAAGTACCGACAAGCGAACCAGAGTGCAAAGCTCATAAAAACGAGCCTAAACACCCTAAAGATGATAAAAAATATCACAATGAGCCAAAAGAGGTGTTAGAAAATGACAACGGAGCAAATAGAAAATCTTGAACTTGATATTCCTATTAATGCACGAACAAAACTTATTATAGAAAGTGCTTTTGAGTGGCTGAAAGAAAACACTACACTTGAATTTGACACCGAAACAGGCGAGGGAGTGGAAAGACTTCCAGCTGGTGCAAAACTTTTTATTATTAAGTTTTATGACATACAGATGTTATCGGTTGGGGTAACCAGTGAAAGTATTGAGGGGTTATCCCAAAGCTTTGATACAGCCGATAAAAATACTTTGATTTGGCAAATCGCAGAGGGCTTGTTATATCCATACTTAAAAAGCCGAGTTCGTTTTGTTGCTGCTGAAAGGAAATGGAACTAGGAGGGATATTATGGGTATAAAGTGGCATACCAAAACAAATAAAATTCCCAAAATGATTAATTCTATGGGGGAATTGAATGGCGAAAAAGTGCAAGTTGGAGTTTTGGGCGGTAATAATGCGTGGTTGGCTGCTATACACGAATACGGTTGTAATATAACAGTTACTCCTAAAATGAGAGCCTATTTACACAGAATGGGTTTACATCTAAAAGACAGTACAACAGTTATACGAATACCTGAACGTAGTTTTTTACGTAATGGCCACGATGAAAATGTCGAAAGAGTTATAAAACAAACTGAACGAGCAATCGGACAAGTTATAATGGGAGAAATGACAATTGATGACTTGATTGATTTGTACGGCCAACAGATGTCAACGGCTATAAAAAACTATATGCGAAACTTATCAAGGCCAGATAATCACCCTTTTACAGTAAGCCAAAAAGGCAGTAGTAATCCTTTGATTGATACTGGTGGACTTTTAGAAAGTATAACGTGGAAAAGGGAGTGATATTTTGGCTTTTTTTAACTTTAAAAATCTTATAACAAAATATAGTCGTGAAATAAAGGTCGTAAAAGAGGGCGAAAAAGTTCTTAATGATGTTGGTGATTGGGAATATGCTGAACCGACAGAAACAACATTATATGGCGCAATAATGGGGCTTACTGAAAGCAAAATTCAAAGAAGTGATGGTATGCTCACAGCAAAAGATAAGGTTCTACACACTTTATCTGAAATAGACAATGCTTTAATGGGTGCTACCGTTATTTTTAAAAATAATAAATACTGTATCGAAACCCAAAAGGGAAAGGATAATGCCGATTTTACAGGCTGTTACTCTTATACCCTAAAATGGGTAAGTGCTTTTGATGAGGGGGTGGATAATAATGTTTGATTATGATGGTTTAAGGAGAGCTGTCGCGACAGGTTTGAGTAAATATTTAGGTTGCCCTGTGGTACGTTCTAATCAAAATGAAAATCCACCGTCTTATCCTTATGTATCTTATACAATTATAACCCTTATGAGCGAAAACAAAGGTACTTATGGTGTTTATGAAGAGGGTGACGGAGTAATTAAAAGAAAACCATTTACGCAGACTTGGAGTATTACTGTACAAAGTGATAACAACAATGAAAGCGTAAATCTTGCAATTAAGGCTCAAGAATGGTTTGACCAAGTTGGCAAAGTCTATCTTGATGATAATAATGTTATCGTTCAATCTGTGGGAAGTGTTACCAATAGAGATAATTTTTTAAGCGTAGGTTTTGAATATCGAAACGGATTTGACGTTGTATTCTGGCTTATGAATGAAATCCAATATGAAACAGAAGAAATTGAGAAAACCCAAATTAATAACATTGAATATGAAAAATAAGGAGGTATATTACTATGGCACTTGATGTTAAAGTAAAAATTGACTTAACTAAACCTATTGGTGGTATTGGTTTAGGTATTCCTTTAATTTTAGAGGAAAATGCAACAAAAGATGTTGCTTATACTGAATGTAAATCACTTGCAGAAGTTATTACTGCTGGATTTGCTGACACAACAAAGGTATATAAGGCTGCAAATGCTATGTTTATGCAAGATACACCACCTGAAAAAATTGTAGTTTGTGCAACTACAAATCCAACGGCTACTTGGCTTAATGACGCTGAAAACGTTTCAAAAGATTGGCGTCAGCTTGTTGTTGTAACTAACAGTGAAACAGCAACGGCCTATAGCGCAATTATGAATAAGGTTGAAACTCTTAGCAATAAAATGTTTTTTGCTAACCTTGAAACTGATGACAGTACATCACTAACAACAACAGGAATCAACAGAACCATATTATTCTATTGTAATGCTACTGAAGAACAACCGTCACCGGTTTCGGCTCTTGTTGGTGCAACAGCTGGGCTTGATGTTGGTAGCTTTACTTATAAGAATTTTCCTTTAAAGGGTATTGAGCCACAAGTTTTAACCGATTTACAAATATCAGCAATTCACGAAAAAGGTGGCTTTACTTTTGTTACTAAAGCTGGTGATAATGTTACCACAGAGGGTAAAACGGCTGGTGGCGAATACATTGACATTATTGATAGCAAAGACTATATAATTAATAATCTTGAATATCAGACACAGAGAACGCTTAACACAATGAAGAAAATTCCTTATGACGACACAGGTATCGCAATTCTTGAAAGTGTCGCTGTTAATGTAATGAGAGATGCCTATAACAAAGGAATTATTGCAACAAATACGGACGGTTCGGCAGCGTATACAGTGGATTATGCTAAACGTGAGGATACAGAGGCAAGTGACAGGGCTGTAAGAAAATATGTCGGTGGTCAGTTTGCCTTTGCACTTGCTGGAGCTGTACACGAGGTTGAAATCACTGGTGAAATTATTATTTAAGGAGGTATAACACTATGGCACTTACAAAATATAATGCAAAAGATTGTACAATTATGGTAGATGGTGTTTATATTACACAAGTTGGCGAAGATATGGTTACTTTTGAAAAGGACGAAGCCTTTTATGAAACTTCTGTAGGGGCTCAAGGTGATGTTGTTAAAAGCACTATAAACAACCCTTTACACAAGATAACTTTAACAATACAGCCAACAAGTCCTCAAAAAGCATTTCTTTTAAATAAATGCGGCTCTGATGAGGAATTTTCTGTTTGGGTTGTTAATAAAAAGCTTGGAGAGCGTTTTGGTGGTACTTTATGCTCAATTCCTGAAATGCCACAAATTTCCAGAGGTTCGACATCAGAGGATTTAGAGTTTACATTTACTGTTTTTGATGGTGTTCTTGAAGCAACAGAATAAAAAATATTTTTGATGACAAGAGGGTGTAAATCACTCTCTTGTTTTATTTTTATAATAAATTTATATTTGGAGGTTTTATTATGGCTAATTTTTATACAGTTGAAAAAGAAATCAGAGGAAAAAAATATATCGCACAGTTTAACGGAATATCAGCTGCTTTAGATGCAATTGATAATTCTTATATTGATGGCACAGGAATTACAAGCTCTGAGAAAATAGCAAATCATCTATTTTCTAATGTTTTAGTTGAGCCTAAAATGAGTATTGCAGATTTTGCTAAAGAAAAAATTGGTGAAACAACTGAAAAAGAAATAAACGGTAAAAAATATGTGGCACAATTTAAAGGAATACCATTTGCTGTAAAGGCTCTTGATAATAGCTATGTAGAAAACACATCTAATATGAGTGTAAAGAAGATAAGTGGCCTTTTATTGAAAGAGGTTATTGTAGAGCCTGAAAATCTTGGCATTGATGATTTTGAAACAATGGACGAACTTAACGAAGTGATTAGTTTTGCTAAAGAAGCTATGCAAGGTGGCGAGTTAATGAATGAATTTAATGAAATCATAGATTTCTTACGTAATGTAATGGAGGGAAAATTTCGAGGAGAAGCCAAAGACGAAAGCACAGCTAAAAAGAAAGGTACAAAATAATTGGGCATTATGGAGGCTTGTTGTAAGCGACAGAGGTTTTGACTATAAAACTGTTTTTGGAAAGCCCTATATGACACCACAAGATGTTGAAGAAGCCAATATTGCTCTTGATTTACAGATAGAGGCTGAAAAAAGGGCAATAAAGAAAAGATAGCTACAAATTTTTTAGGGGAGGAGGTTAAAAATGTCTGATAATGTGATAAGAAACGACATAATCAAGCTGGACTTTGATATTTCTGGGATTGATGAAATCAAAAAAATGCAAACAGAAATTAATAATTTAAAAAGACTGTTTACAAGAGGGCTTAATGATAGACCATTTGAACCAATTGGCGAAAGTGCAGAGGAAACTGTAAGACCACTTAGAAGAATTGGAGAAATGGCAAGAAGCGTTGGTCAGGGAGTCGCACAGCTTGGCAGAAATGCTGGGGGTACAGCTGTCAGTGGTTTACAAAAATTGGGTGACGTTGCAGTTAGTACCGGTAAAAAATTAGCTGGCATTAGTTTTAAAGCGTTCCTTACAGGATTAGGGGCGTCAACTGTAGCTGTCGGTGGGCTTGTTAAACAATCAGTTGGGGCCTTTGCAGATTATGAACAGTTTATTGGAGGCGTTGAAACGCTTTTTGGTGCTGGTGGACAAAGTTTAGAGGAATATGCTAAATCTATCGGTAAATCAGTGAAGAAAGCCACAGCACAATATAACAAGCTAAAAGAGGCCGAAAGCATTGTTTTTAAAAATGCAAATGACGCTTTTAAAACAGCTGGTCTTTCGGCAAACGATTATATGGAAAACGTTACAAGTTTTTCGGCAAGTTTGATTACGAGTTGTGGCAAAGATACAAAAAAAGCTGCTGAACTTGCAAATGTAGCTATGGTCGATATGTCGGATAATGCTAATAAAATGGGTTCAGATATGGAGTCTATACAGAACGCATATCAAGGTTTTTCTAAACAGAACTACACAATGTTAGATAACTTAAAACTAGGTTATGGTGGTACCAAAGAGGAAATGCAACGACTTATAAAAACAGCTGCCAAAACAGATAAGAGCATCAAGGCGAATGATATGTCTTTTGGTAACATTGTAAAGTCTATCCACGAAATACAAAAAAATATGGGCATTATGGGGACAACAGCAAAGGAAGCAGAGGGAACTATTTCAGGTTCTTTAGGAATGGTTAAATCTGCTTGGGGTAATCTTATGCCTGCTTTAGTTAAGGGTGGCGACAGTTTTGACCAATGCCTGGATAATCTAGTGTATAGTGCCACAAAATTTGGTGAAAACATTAAACCGGCTATTCTAAAAGCATTGTCAGGTGTTGGGCAATTGATTGAAAGAATGGCTCCTTTGATAGCTGAAGAACTTCCGAAGCTTGTTGATGAGCTATTACCACCATTTATAAGAGCAGCTGTGTCACTTACGCAGGGTTTGATAAGGGCATTGCCCAATATAGTTAAGGTATTTGTTGACGAATTGCCACATATTTTTTCTACAATACGTGATTCGCTGGCTGAAACAATGGGCGATAGTTTTCTTTTTAAAACATTTGATAAGATTTCTAACTTCTTTAAAGATAATGCAGATACAATTACATCTTACGGCAAAAAAGCTATACCTGTTGTTCTTGGTTTAGTTGCTGCTTTTAAAGGTTTTAAGGTTTTACAAAAAATAGGTTCATTTTTTAGTTTTGGCTCAGGTGGTGACTCTGAGGGTGGGCTTTTCAGTGGTATTCTTAGTACTTTCAAAACACTTGCAAAAGCAAAGACAACAACAATCATAAAAGGTATGGCAAATCTTACAATTGTATTAATGGGTGTTACAATGCTGACAGCTGTCTTTATGAAAATAGCTCCTGAGCTGGCAAAATTAACTGATATGAAATCTTTAGTTAAAAGCCTAGCATCTATTACACTTTTAGGTGCTGTGGCAACGGCTTTATCTAGTCTTGCTGGCATAGCTGGAAAGATACCTGTTAAGACTACTGTAAAAGGTCTTGCTAATATGGCTATTGTGATAGGTGGTATGTCGATTTTGCTTTTGGCTATAGATAATATCTTTAGTGTAGGCATTGATATAGGAACAATATTAAAAGTATCAGCTCTAAGCATAGTTTTAGGAGTTACTGGAACAGCTTTATCTGGACTTGCAGGGTTATCTGGCAAAATAAAGGTATCAAAAACTATAAAAGGTCTTACCAATATGGCTATTGTAATAGGTGGTATGTCAGCTATACTTTTTGAGATAGACAAAGTGTTTAGTGGGGTTAGTTTAAATATAAGCTCTATATTACAAGTAGCCGTTTTAACGACCGTACTTGGTGTCGTTGGTGGTGCTTTAGCTGGAATCGCTGGCATAGTTGGCAAAATATCCATAGGTACGGTTGTCAAAGGTTTTATCAATATGGCTATTGTAATAGGTGGTATGTCGGCTATAGTTTGGGCGATAGATAAAGTATTTAGTGACGGTATCAATGTTGCAAATATACTTAAAATAACGATTGTTATTGCAGCTTTAGGTATTGTTGGTGGTGTTTTAGCTGGAATTGCCGGAATTATTGGATTGATACCTTTTCCTATAGTTCTAAGTGGACTTGCAAGCATAGCTACCGTAATTGGAGGATTAACGGCTTTAGTAGCTGCTTATGGAGGATTATCCAAGATAGACGGATTTAATGAGTTGATAACATCAGGTGGTGAAGCTCTTTCAAATTTATTTAATCAGCTTGGTAAAATGGTTGGCTCACTTATTGGTGGAGTTGGTGAGGGAATAACCAATTCATTACCTAAAATAGGCGAAAATTTATCAAAGTTTGTTAAATCTATAAAGCCTATTTTTACTATGATGAAAGGTGTCGATGCCTCAGGTGTTGGTGACTTTTTTTCTAGTTTTGGCTCATTTATGTTGACTATGGCAGGAAGTGAGATTTTAAGCTTTTTTGGAGGAAGCACAGACCTTATTGACGTAGGCAACCAATTAAGTGGTTTTGCGCATTCAGCTCAAAGTGCATTTAATTGCTTTTCTGAGTTTCCGGATAAAGGTATCGAAAATGCTCCTAAAATATTAGAAGCAATTAATGGAATTGGCGACTATGACTTTAAAAGAGGAGGTTTAGCACAGGCATATTCTGGAGAAGTTGAAATAGGCGAAATAGGTATACAGCTAGATAATTTTGCCCACAATGCCCAAAGTGCGTTTAATTGTTTTTCTGAGTTTCCACAAAAAGGTATTGAAAATGCCCCTAAAGTGCTAGAAGCAATAAACGGTATAGGCAATTATGACTTTAAGAGGGGTGGACTTGCACAATTATTTACAGGTGGTACTGATATTGGTGAAATAGGTATACAGCTGGATAATTTTGCCCACAATGCCCAAAGTGCATTTAACTGTTTTTCAGAATTTCCTGAGGCAGGCATAACAAATGCCCCTAGAATATTAGATGCTATAAACGGAATAGGCAACTATGATTTTAAATCTGGTGGCTTAGCACAGTTATTTGACGGTAGCGTTGACATAGGGAGCATAGGCCCACAACTTGATAATTTTGCTCATAACATACAAAGTGCATTTAACTGTTTCTCAGAATTTCCAGAGGCCGGCATAACAAACGCACCAAGAGTATTTGACGCAGTAGCTAAAATACAAAGTCTTTCTTTTGGTGAAGGTTCACAGCTTGAAAATTTAGGTGTGCAACTTGATAATTTTTCACACAAAGCACAGAGTGCATTTAATTGCTTTTCTGAATTTTCAGAAACAAGTTTTCAAAATGCCACTAATCTGATTACAAGTATTAAAAATCTTGAAAATATCGGGAAATTAGAACTTAACACAAAAAATATTGACGGACTTGTTAGCTCGCTTAAAAATGCTAATTCTATTTTAGTTAATCTTACAATTAGTGCAACAAAGTTTCCTGTTGCCTTGGTAAGTAGTGGGGTGTTGGCCTTTAATTTATTTGTAAATGCTTTAACCCAAACGTTTACACAGGCACAGACGATAACAAACAATGGTTTAGATAAGATTATGAAAAAGACAGCTCAGTTGCCACAAAAAATGGCAAATGCGATAAGTAGTTCAGGCAGTCTTATAGCAAATGCTTTGACAAACGCTTTGAATAGTGCTGTTAATGCTGCACAAGGACCAGTAAACCAACTTGTTAATATGGCTAGAAATGTTGTAACATCATTTAATTCTGTACACAGTTTAGGTCCGTTACCGTTTTCAACTATTACAGGTTATGCTAATGGAACAAATGGTCATAATGGCGGAAACGCACTTGTAAATGACGGTAGAGGGGCAGAACTAATTCAAATGCCTAATGGAAGTGCCTTTATTTCTAACGGAAAAAATGTTTTTATTCCAAACGCTCCTAAAGGAATGAAAGTTTTTACTGCTGAACAGACAGCTGGTATTATGGGTAGAAAGAACCCAACATATAACTATGCCAATGGTACAGGTCTTGATTTTGCAAAGATGACAGGTATTACTTATTCGCCTGAAAATGTGAGTTCGACATCTACCAATAACGCTACAGAATACAATACCTATGCACCTCAATTCAATCTCACGATAAGTGGTAGCAACGAAGATAGAGAAACTGAAAGAAAAGTCAAAAGATGGATAAACGAGGCTATGAACGAAGTATTTGAAAGTATGGCACGTAAAAATCCACGTTTAAGAGAAGTTTAAGGGGGGCGATAAATTGGCAACTATTAATAATCTTTATATCTTTGTTGAAGATGAAAGTCTTACGCATAACGTTGAAAGTTCATCGCACCCTGTTGAAAAAGGTGTTGATATTACAGACCACATAAGGAGAAACCCTGTTGAATTATCTTTGAAAGGTAAAATTGTTAAACAGGGTGAAAATAGTGCTGCTAATATCCTTGAACAGTTAAAGCAATTACAGAGAAGTGGCTCTTTAATTACCTATTTAGGCAGAAACAGCGTCAATAACTTGCAAATACAAAACTTTAGCACAACACACCCTAATTCAAACTGGGGTGGTTGTGACTTTAGTATGACCCTTAAAGAAGTTCGAGTAGCACAGCCCGCTTATACTGAAAAAAAGAAAAACAATGCCGGAACACAACAGGTAAGCAAGGGAGATAATGAAAGTGTATATCATACCGTAAAAAGTGGCGATAATGTTTGGAATTTGGTTTCAAAACAATATAAAACACTTGAACCTAAATTTTCTAGCACAATGGAAAAATGTAATTGGGTTATGGCTCAAAATGAAAGTGCTTTCAGTAAAAAAGGCGATTTCAGAACTTTGCAAAATGGTAAAAAAATATTAGTGGGATATAGAAAACTATAGAGGTGTTGAAAATGAAAAAAGACAGAATATTAATTACAAAAGAAATGATACCGTATTCGTTTAATATACTGCTTGCTGATGAATTATTTACTATAACTATAAGTTACAATGAAAAGCACGACTTTTTCACCGTAATGCTTGAAAAAGACGGTGAAATTATATGTGGTGGTGAACCTATTATTTATGGTGTGACATTATTTAAAGATATTTATCAATCTGGTAAATATCCGGCTATAGATATAACACCGATTGATGAAAGTGGAAATCAAAACACCGTTACGCTAGAAAATTTTAATGAAACGGTATTTCTTATTGTAGATAATTCGGGTGGTGAAGATGATGGATAATGTATCAAAGCTTGTAAAAGCATTTGAGGGGTTTAATGAAGCCTTAACTGTTTTTTCAGACCCTCCAAAAGGAATGTTTGGTCGAGTCCTAATTGTTGAAACAAATGGGATAAAGTTAAATGCTGACGAACTTGATATTGAATGCACAGTACCGTTTGATGATGATACCGAAGCAAATGAGGTAGAAATAGTTATATATAATCTTTCAACAACAACCATACAGGCACTAAAATATAATAACCCTATTAGTATTACTGCTGGTTATAAAGGTGATACAGGGGTTATTTTTAGTGGCTTTATAAGCAAAGTTACAACTAAAATTGAAAGGGTCGATAAGATTACGACAATTAAGGCTATTGATGATATAAATCTTAAAGAACGTGATTTAGTTGATACAGCTTATAAAGCAGGAACAAAGGCTAGTTATATATTAAAAGATTTAATCAGCAAAATAAAACTACCTTTAGCTGATTTTAAAGTTAGACGCGACCACGTTTATAAAGATGCAACTAATGTAAGTGGCGGATTAATGGATAATATTAAGCGTTATGCCGAAGTTTGTGGAATATCTGTTTATATAAACAAGGGAAAGATATATGCAAGACATCTAACAGACGGTGATAACATTAATTTTACAGTTACCGAAGATACCGGGCTTATTGAAAGCCCTGAAGAATTTGAAGAAGAAAGAAGTTCAGAAGAGTATAAAGAAACAATAAAAGGTTATAAATGTAAAATGCTATTGCAACACCGAATGACAACTGCTGCAATTATCAACTTAAAAAGTCAGAGTGTAGTTGGAACTTATAGAGTTCGTAAAGGGACCCATACAATAAACAGTAGTGAGAGTATAACAGAAATCGAGGTGACTTAATGGGTAATATTAATTTTTTTAACGATTTAATAGAAGATAAGCTTCTTGATATGAACATCGCTTATATTGCCAAGGTATTGAGCTGTACAGAAAAAACGGCAACGGTTCAGCCTCTTACTATGATAAAGCAAGTAGGTAAACAAGCTCAAGCGTCTTCTATTGTGAGTGATATTCCTATTCTTGAGAGTGCAAAGTATAAAATGGGTTATCCCATTGATACAATCAGTTATGTTAAAAATGTAAGTGTTACGACCCAAAAAGACGGAAAGTATGTTACAGATGTTTCGTTAAATGTCGAAAGAGGTAGCATTGATGTTATTGTTCCAACAAATTTGGCTGTTGGTGATTTAGTTTTTTGTGTCTGCTCCGATAGAAATATTACAGAAGCTAAAAACGGCAACTTATCAACGCCACCTGTTGGACATCACTCTTTATCAGATAGCGTTGTTGTCGGTATTCTTTAGGGGGTGGTGTTATTAAAGGGTTTAAAATAAGTGATAATGGCGATATTGTTATTTCAAATAATAAAATTCAAATGATAGAGGGTAGTGAACTATTGAAACAAACAGTTCAAGCTGTTATTGGTACTAATAAAGGTGAATGGGTTCTTAATAGTACCGAAGGAATAAAGTTTTCTAATATACTTGGAAAAGGTAACACCGAAGATATTATAAGAAATGAAATACAGCAAGGTTTGTTACAGATAGATGATACCTTTGTTTTAACGTCCTTTAGCATTAAAGAAGTTGATAAAAGAAAATATAAAATTTCATTTTCTGCAAAAAATTCTGGTGGCGAACAGGTCAATGCAACTAATTTCTATTCTTAAAAAAGGGGGGGGATATTATGGCTTTAACTGATACAGGTTATTATAGACCGACTTATAACGAAATATTAGAAACAAAAATACAGACGGCAAAAGACTTATTTGGTGAAGACATTGACACATCAGAGCAAACGGCGCTAGGCAAGTTTATTCGTATAGGTGCTTATGATTTATCAAAGGCTTATGAGGATATAGAACACATCTATTATTCACGATTTCCCAATACAGCTAGTGGGCTGAGTTTGGACCGTTTGTGTGTGTTTGCTGGTATTTCAAGAAATCCAGCTACTTTTGCTGAGCATATTATTACTGTAAATGGTTCAACTGATACAGAAGTTGCCGAAATAATTGTTTGTGGTGAAGATAGTGACATTACTTTTCATAACATAGAGCCTTTTGTTATTCCGTCAAGTGGTTCAGTTGATATTGTGGTTCAATGTAATACAGAGGGCGAAACAGGCAATATAACAACTATTAAACAAATAGTAAATCCTATTGCTGGTATTACCGGTGTTCAGTATTCTGGTACTATTAAATATGGTGAAAATATTGAAAGCGACTTTGATTTAAGGCGAAGATTTTCACAAGCTATTGAGGGTATCGGAAGTGCTAATGCAAGTTCAATTAGGACATCTATTCTTAGAGTTCCTACAGTAAAATCAGTTAGTGTTATGGAAAATAAGACAAACGAAACAGTTAATGGCAGACCTCCACATAGTTTTGAATGTTTTGTGTATGGCGGCGAGGAATATCAGACAGAAATAGCACAAGCCATATACGATAAAGCTCCAATAGGCATAGTATCTTGTAGTACAAGTGATAGACCAATTACAAAAACTATTTATGATGACGGTGGAACAGGGCATACTATTACTTTTTCGCATACTTCTAATATACCTGTTTATATTGAAGTTTACTACAAAACTAATAATAAATTTAAACTTGATGGAGAAACACAGATAAAAGAAACCCTTGTAGACTACATAAATAATCTTGGTGTTGGTAGCGATGTTATTCAGTCATCTTTATACGGATATATCTATTCTATAGATGGGGTTAAAGATGTAACATCACTAAAAATAGGAATTTCAAGTGATAGTCTTAAAACTACCAACATTTCTATAGAGGGTTGGGAGGTTGCGTTGACAGACGTTGAAAAAATAATTCTTACAGAGGTGGTTTAATTGAAGTCTTTTGATAAAGAACGACCTGTAAACAATTTGCCTGATTATTATGAAAAATCTAAATCAAGCAATAATTATAAGCTTTTGGAAATAGAAAAAGTGTCGGTTGATACTCTGGATAATGATATAAAAGATTTGTTGGAAATGCTTGAAATAGATAATGCCGTAGGCAAAACACTTGATATGTACGGTGAAATGGTAAACCAGCAAAGAGGTCTTGCAACTGATGACCAATATAGATTTATGATACGCTCAAAAATTATGCAAAATCTTTCGACTGGTGATTATGGTAGTGTACTTAAAGCATTATATATGACTTTTGGTTGTGACCCAGCAGATATTTCGATTGCTCAATCAGAACAGCCTTGTGTTGTAGCTGTTAAAAAAGTCCCCATTGAAATTATATCAAAAGCTGGTCTAAATGTTCGCCAGACAGTTCAACTTATACAACGCTTGATACCTGTCGGCATTACTATCGAAACATTTAACTTTACAGGAACTTTTGAATTTTCAGCGTCAGAGAATGATATGGAAACAGACGGTAAAATAAAAGGCTTTACTGACACCGAGGATAATATGACTATGTCATCAGCAACAGGTGGTTATCTTGGTGAAATTTATGACAACGATGACGAAGATTTGCCAATATAAGGGGTGATAAAATGGATTTTGAAAAGAATATGCCGAACTGGCAAAATAAAGGTGATGAACCTAGTAATGAATTGAAAGCAACAGGCTTTAAAGTTGGTAACAAACCTCCTGCTAATATTTTTAACTGGTTCTGGAGTTTAACAAGTGACGCAATTACAGAAATTCAACAAAAACTAAAACTAGAAGAAAGCAATCGTATAACTAAAGAAAATGAATTGCAAGAAAATAAATCTAATTTAGACCATAGGCATAAGAAAGAAGATATAATTGATTTTCCAACAACAATGAAAGCTGACGGCGGTAATGCAGATACGGTTGACGGAAAGCACGCAACGGACTTTGCTAGTTTTAAGCATTTTGATAGCATTAGTACTATGCGTGAAAGTCAATACGAGGGTGGTTTTTCGCTCTCTGGAGATTATGGGCCTATATCCGGTTATTCATTCTATGGGGATAAAAAGCAAGATATTAGACCAGATAATGTTGTCTATCTTGATTGCTATATGAGGTTTTATTGTGATAATGATACTTGGTATCTTGCTACTGATTATTACAATGATGATGACGGTAAATGGACGCATAACGATGTAAAAAGACTT
Organism: uncultured Eubacteriales bacterium; assembly: GCA_902496345.1. Taxonomy (GTDB): domain Bacteria; phylum Bacillota; class Clostridia; order Lachnospirales; family CAG-274; genus MGBC114079. Next base: position 121 of record CABVAP010000026.1, on the reverse strand, counting down.
GAATTTCAAGGGCATAAACATAAAAAAGAAGATATAACTGATTTTCCGACAGCTCTTCCTGCTAATGGAGGTAACGCTGATACAGTTGATAATAAACACGCAAGCGACTTCGCAACGGCAA